>NZ_JAEHBO010000018.1:0-72661 GCF_016483575.1 Bacillus cereus group sp. N12 | reverse complement strand
AGATAATACAGGAGCATATACACATTGAGGGGGAGAGACGATGATAGTTTAAGTCGTTTTGCACTTCTGTGTATATGTAGTGCAGTTTTATGTTTACTTATGATGATAGCAGGAGTTGCGCTTGCTAATCATGGTTTGAAAAGTATGAAAGGTTATCAGCAGCTGTCGTATGAACAAATAGCTCATATGACAGGGACAGAGGGTGCGAGTGCTGAATCAGAAATTTTGGGAAGTTCGTTTTCAACTATTGAGAAACAAAAACAATTAGAAAGTTTAAGAAGTTTTAATGTCGTAGAAGGAATTGGTATGGCGATAGCAAGTGTTGCTTATGAAATAACAAAGTTTGGAACGGATATAGTTGTTGGGAAAGTGAAAGAGATTTTTAGCTAAGAGTAGCAGGAAGAACGGTTGTCTTATCGTTTTGTACGACAGCCGTTTTTTAATTTGAAAAAGGTTTGTCTCTTATGGTTTGTTCGCATAAGATATAGATAGAATGATTTGTCTTGTAAGCAGCACGAGTTTTCATTGAATCTTTGCTGCTCTATTGATATAATCAGTGCTAGTGTATATTGGCGAGACTATTAGGAGTTGAGAACATAGATGAATAAAGAAGAAAGAGCAAAAAGACAGTCCAAAATTCGTAACTTCTCCATCATTGCTCACATTGACCACGGGAAATCAACGTTGGCAGACCGTATTTTGGAGAAAACAAACGCGTTAACACAGCGCGAAATGAAAGCTCAGTTGCTTGACTCTATGGATTTAGAGCGTGAGCGCGGTATTACAATTAAATTAAATGCAGTACAATTAACGTATAAAGCGAAAGACGGTGAAGAGTATATTCTTCACTTGATCGATACGCCAGGACACGTCGATTTTACGTACGAAGTATCTCGTAGTTTAGCGGCTTGTGAAGGTGCAATTCTTGTTGTTGATGCAGCGCAAGGGATTGAGGCGCAAACATTAGCAAACGTATATTTAGCGCTTGATAATAATTTAGAAATCTTACCAGTTATTAATAAAATCGATTTACCAAGTGCGGATCCAGAACGCGTACGTCAAGAGGTAGAGGATGTAATTGGTTTAGATGCATCGGAAGCTGTACTTGCTTCGGCAAAAGCAGGCATTGGTATTGAGGACATTTTAGAACAAATCGTTGAAAAAGTACCAGCTCCGACGGGTGATTCAGAAGAGCCGTTACAATGTATGATTTTCGATTCCTTATATGATCCATATCGTGGTGTAATTGCATATATCCGTGTTGTAAACGGAACGGTAAAAGTTGGCGATAAAGTACGTATGATGGCAACTGGTAAAGAGTTTGAAGTAACAGAAGTAGGTGTATTTACACCGAAAACAACGCAGCGTGATGAGTTAACTGTAGGTGATGTAGGTTTCTTAGCAGCATCTATTAAAAACGTAGGTGATACACGTGTTGGTGATACGATTACACATGCGAAACGTCCGGCTGCAGAGGCGTTACCAGGTTACCGTAAATTAAACCCGATGGTATTCTGTGGGCTGTATCCAATTGATTCTGCTCGTTATAACGATTTACGTGATGCGTTAGAAAAATTAGAGTTAAACGATTCTGCTCTTGAGTTTGAACCAGAAACATCTCAAGCGCTAGGATTTGGTTTCCGTTGTGGATTCTTAGGTTTACTTCACATGGAAATCATTCAAGAACGTATTGAACGTGAATTTAAGATTGACTTAATTACAACAGCGCCAAGCGTTATTTATAAAGTTTATTTAACAAACGGTGAAGATGTTATTGTTGATAATCCATCTAATATGCCAGATCCACAGTCTATCGATCGTGTAGAAGAGCCGTTTGTTAAAGCTTCAATTATGGTTCCGAATGACTATGTTGGAGCTGTAATGGAAATTTGCCAAGGTAAACGTGGAACGTTTATTGATATGCAATATTTAGATGAAACGCGTGTTACATTAACATATGAAATCCCGTTATCAGAAATCGTATATGACTTCTTCGATCAATTGAAATCAAATACGAAAGGATATGCATCATTTGACTACGAGTTAATTGGTTATAAACCGTCTAAACTTGTGAAAATGGATATTCTTTTAAATAATGAACAAGTGGATGCTTTATCATTCATTGTGCACCGTGATTCAGCGTATGACCGTGGTAAAGTAATCGTAGAGAAATTAAAAGAATTGATTCCAAGACAACAGTTCGAAGTGCCAATTCAAGCTACTATTGGAAACAAGGTTGTAGCACGTTCTACAATTAAGGCGATGCGTAAAAACGTACTTGCAAAATGTTACGGTGGTGACATTTCTCGTAAGCGTAAACTTCTTGATAAGCAAAAAGAAGGTAAAAAACGTATGAAGTCTGTTGGTTCTGTAGAAGTACCGCAAGAGGCATTCATGGCTGTACTGAAAATGGATGACAACTAATATAAAATAAAGAAGGAGTCGTTTATGCGGCTTCTTTTTTTCTGTATCATTACTTTTTAGACATCTTAGTATCTCTCATTTACAATAGTGAGAGAGCTTTTTAGTTCATACAGAGTTAGGAGATTATTAATGTCCGAAAATATTCGAAAAGATATTCAAGAGAAACTACAAAATGGTAATTTTAATTGTGAAAAGGAATTGACGCTTTCTATTATTAGTGGAAAGTGGAAAGTTGTGATACTGTGGCATCTTGGTGTGGAAGGGCCTCATCGTTTTAGCGAATTACAACGGTTATTCCCAAGCATTTCTCATAAAGTTTTGTCGAACCAATTAAAAGAGTTAATGGAAGATGGGATTGTTGATCGAACAGTATATCCCGAAATTCCTCCTCGTGTTGAGTATTATATGACGGAACTAGGCATGTCACTTTTACCAATCGTTGAAATGATGTATGATTGGGGAAAAATGCGAATGGAACAAATCCGTAATACGTTAGAGAAGTAGAGAACCCTCCGGAGTGCGGAGGTTTTCTTTTTAGAAAGGTAGGAGTTATATTTGGTACAAGCTGCATATATTCATATTCCGTTTTGTCAGCATATTTGTCACTATTGTGATTTTAATAAAGTGTTTATTGAACGCCAACCGGTAGATCAATATTTAGAGTACTTAGAGAAAGAAATAATAAATACGGTTCAAAAAGTACCGTTTGATAGTATGAAAACGATTTTTGTTGGTGGAGGAACGCCGACAGCATTAAATATGGAACAGACAAAAAAATTACTCGAGATTATTAATCGTCATTTGCGTCCGTTTGCTCCGAATTGTGAATTGACATTTGAAGCGAATCCAGGAGATCTGCCGAAAGAGAAGTTGAATGTACTGCTAGAAGGTGGAGTGAATCGAATTAGTTTTGGTGTGCAAACGTTCCGTGATGAACTGCTGGAGAAAATCGGGCGCAAGCATACGAGGGAAGATGCATTCCTAGCGATTCGAGAAGCTCAAGAAGTAGGCTTTAAAAATATTAATGTAGATATTATTTATGCTTTGCCAGGACAAACAATAGAAGATGTGAAGGAAACATTAGACATTGCTTTTACGCTTGGTGTACAACATTTCTCGGCATATTCATTAATTGTGGAACCCAAAACAGTGTTTTATAACTTAATGAATAAAGGGAAATTGCGTCTTCCGGGTGAAGACCATGAAGCGAAAATGTATGAAATGGTAATGGATGAAATGGAGAAACACGGTTATAACCAGTATGAAATTAGTAATTTCTCAAAAGGTGATAATGAAAGTAGACATAATCTCACATACTGGAATAATGAAGAGTACTATGGATTTGGAGCTGGAGCGCATAGTTATGTAAATGGAGAACGTATTCAAAATGTAGGACCGCTCAAGCAGTATTTTACGAAAATTGATGAAACAGGATTTCCTTATTTAGATGTTCATGAAGTGACTGAGAAGGAAAAAATGGAAGAAGAGTTGTTTTTAGGACTTCGAAAAACAAAAGGTGTTTCTAAAATAGCATTCCAAAAGAAATTCAATATGGAGATGGATCAAGTTTTCGCGAAGCAGTTACAAGGCAATCAAGAACAAGGATTGCTTGAAGAAAGAGATGGATATGTGCGTTTAACACGAAAAGGGAAATTATTAGGGAATGAAGTGTTCCAGTCATTTTTGATTGACTAATTAAATGTTTCATAAACGTGAAAAAAATTCATTATTTCGTGACGTTTCCGTTGACAATTGAATGTCAATTTTGGTAAGTTATTAATAGATTTAGCACTCGAAGACAAAGAGTGCTAACAGAGGTGATGATGAGATGCTTACGGAACGTCAGCTCTTAATTTTACAAACAATTATTGATGACTTTATTGGATCAGCGCAGCCCGTTGGGTCTAGAACGTTGGCTAAAAAAGAAGAAATCACATTTAGTTCAGCTACTATTCGAAATGAAATGGCTGATTTAGAAGAATTAGGTTTTATTGAAAAAACACATAGTTCTTCTGGACGGGTTCCTTCTGAGAAAGGATACCGATTTTATGTAGACCATCTTTTAGCGCCGCAAAACTTACCGAACGATGAAATTGTACAAATTAAAGATTTATTTGCTGAAAGAATTTTTGAAGCAGAAAAAGTTGCACAGCAATCTGCTCAAATTTTATCAGAGCTTACGAGCTATACGGCGATTGTTCTAGGGCCTAAGTTAAGCACAAATAAACTTAAAAACGTACAAATTGTGCCGCTTGATCGTCAAACAGCAGTCGCTATTATTGTAACGGATACAGGGCATGTACAAAGTAAAACGATTACCGTTCCGGAATCTGTTGATTTATCAGATTTAGAAAAAATGGTTAACATTTTAAATGAAAAGCTATCTGGTGTACCGATGGCAGAACTTCATAATAAAATCTTTAAAGAGATTGTTACAGTTTTACGTGGGTATGTTCATAATTACGATAGTGCGATAAAAATGTTAGATGGTACATTTCAAGTTCCGTTATCGGAAAAGATATACTTTGGAGGGAAAGCGAATATGCTTTCGCAACCGGAGTTCCATGACATTCATAAAGTAAGATCTTTGCTGACGATGATTGATAATGAGGCTGCGTTTTATGACATTTTGCGTCATAAACAAGTCGGAATTCAAGTGAAAATTGGTAGAGAAAATTCTTCTACGGCAATGGAGGATTGCAGTTTGATTTCTGCAACGTATTCGATTGGAGAAGAGCAACTTGGAACAATTGCAATTTTAGGTCCGACGAGAATGCAATACTCTCGTGTAATTAGTTTACTGCAGTTATTTACAAGACAGTTTACAGACGGACTTAAAAAGTAAATGAGAGTAATACATTCGCTCAAGTAATGAAATTTTCATTGCTGTGTGTAATATATAATGATTAGGTAATCATGCTAAGCATGATACCTAATACCTTTTAAGGAGGTGAAAATTGTGGAAGAGCGTAACGAACAAGTGGTAGAAGAAGTGAAAGAAGCGCAAGTTGAAGAAGCTGTCACGCCAGAAAACAGTGAAAAAACTGTAGAAGAAAAAAGTGAGGCTGCTCTTTTACAAGAAAAAGTAGATGAGTTACAAGCGAAACTAACGGAAACGGAAGGCCGCACATTACGTCTACAAGCTGATTTTGAAAATTATAAGCGCCGTGTCCAAATGGATAAACAGGCTGCTGACAAATATAGAGCACAAAGTCTAGTTTCAGATATTTTGCCAGCTCTTGATAATTTTGAAAGAGCGATGCAAGTGGAAGCGACTGACGAGCAAACGAAATCCTTGTTACAAGGTATGGAAATGGTGCATCGTCAATTGCTAGAAGCGTTGACTAAAGAAGGTGTGGAAGCGATTGAAGCTGTTGGTAAACAGTTTGATCCGAATGAACACCAAGCTATTATGCAAGTGGAAGACAGTGAATTTGAATCAAACGCGGTAGTTGAAGAATTCCAAAAAGGTTATAAACTAAAAGACCGTGTGATTCGCCCATCAATGGTAAAAGTAAATCAATAATTTACATAAAAGTAGGAGGATTCGCCATGAGTAAAATTATCGGTATTGACTTAGGTACAACAAACTCTTGTGTAGCTGTTATGGAAGGTGGAGAACCAAAGGTGATCCCAAATCCAGAAGGAAACCGTACAACACCTTCTGTTGTAGCTTTCAAAAATGAAGAGCGTCAAGTTGGGGAAGTTGCGAAGCGCCAAGCAATTACAAACCCAAATACAATCATGTCTGTTAAACGTCATATGGGTACAGACTACAAAGTAGAAGTTGAAGGTAAAGATTTTACACCTCAAGAAATTTCTGCAATCATTTTACAAAACTTAAAAGCTTCTGCTGAAGCATACTTAGGTGAAACAGTAACGAAAGCTGTTATTACAGTACCTGCATACTTCAACGATGCAGAGCGTCAAGCAACGAAAGATGCTGGTCGTATCGCTGGTTTAGAAGTTGAGCGTATCATTAACGAACCAACAGCAGCCGCACTTGCTTACGGTTTAGAAAAACAAGATGAAGAGCAAAAAATCTTAGTATATGACTTAGGTGGCGGTACATTTGACGTATCTATCCTTGAGTTAGCAGACGGCACATTCGAAGTTATTTCAACTGCTGGTGACAACCGCCTTGGTGGAGATGACTTTGACCAAGTTATCATCGATCACTTAGTAGCTGAATTCAAAAAAGAAAATAACATTGATTTAAGCCAAGATAAAATGGCACTTCAACGTTTGAAAGATGCAGCTGAAAAAGCGAAAAAAGATCTTTCAGGTGTAACACAAACACAAATTTCATTACCATTCATTAGTGCTGGAGCTGCTGGCCCATTACACTTAGAATTAACGTTAACAAGAGCAAAATTCGAAGAGCTTTCAGCAGGTCTTGTTGAAAGAACATTAGAGCCGACTCGTCGTGCATTAAAAGACGCTGGCTTTGCTCCAAGTGAATTAGATAAAGTTATCCTTGTTGGTGGATCTACTCGTATCCCAGCTGTTCAAGAAGCTATTAAACGTGAAACTGGTAAAGAGCCATACAAAGGCGTAAACCCTGATGAAGTTGTAGCATTAGGTGCTGCGGTTCAAGGTGGCGTACTTACTGGTGATGTAGAAGGCGTACTATTATTAGACGTAACTCCACTTTCTTTAGGTATTGAAACTATGGGTGGTGTGTTCACGAAATTAATCGAGCGTAACACTACAATTCCAACAAGTAAGTCACAAGTATTCTCAACAGCTGCTGATAACCAACCGGCAGTAGACATTCATGTACTACAAGGTGAGCGTCCAATGTCAGCTGACAACAAAACATTAGGTCGTTTCCAATTAACGGATCTTCCACCAGCACCACGTGGTATTCCACAAATCGAAGTAACATTCGATATTGATGCGAACGGTATCGTTAACGTACGTGCAAAAGACTTAGGAACAAGCAAAGAGCAAGCTATTACAATTCAATCATCTTCAGGTCTTTCTGATGAAGAAGTAGATCGTATGGTACAAGAAGCAGAAGCAAATGCTGACGCTGACCAAAAACGTAAGGAAGAAGTTGAACTTCGTAATGAAGCTGACCAACTTGTATTCCAAACAGATAAAGTTGTAAAAGATTTAGAAGGTAAAGTAGATGCGGCTGAGGTTGCAAAAGCGACAGAAGCGAAAGAAGCGTTGCAAGCGGCAATTGAGAAAAACGATCTTGATGAAATCCGTGCGAAAAAAGATGCTTTACAAGAAATCGTACAACAATTAAGCGTTAAATTATACGAGCAAGCTCAAGCAGCTGCAGGGCAAGCAGAAGGTGCACAAGACGCTGGCGCGAAAAAAGATAATGTAGTAGACGCTGAATTTGAAGAAGTAAAAGAAGACAAGTAATTTAAGTACAAACATAATAAGTAAGATGACAAAAAGTCAAAGTCAAGCGTGCCTTGGCTTTGGCTTTTTTCATAAATGAGGAGAAATGTGTGAGGATCTTAAGTTTTTTAGCTTGCATACTGTAAGTGAGGAAACTTTGTTGCAAAGCACTTTCTTTCGGTGTTAAAATTACGTTTATGTGAAAGATTCGGGGGTTGCAAATTTATGAGTAAACGAGACTATTATGAGGTCCTTGGACTTAGCCAGGGTGCTTCAAAAGATGAAATTAAAAAAGCGTATCGTCGTTTGGCTAAAAAATACCATCCAGACGTAAGTAAAGAAGAAAATGCAATTGAAAAGTTTAAAGAAGTACAAGAGGCATACGAAGTGTTGAGCGATGATCAAAAGCGTGCGCAGTACGATCAATTTGGTCATGCTGGTGCAAATCAAGGCTTCGGTGGCGGAGGAGACTTCGGCGGTGGCTTTGGTTTTGAAGATATCTTTAGTTCGTTCTTTGGCGGCGGCGGTGGCGGCAGACGTCGTGATCCAAATGCTCCGCGCCAAGGTGCTGACTTACAATATCAAGTCACTTTAGACTTTGAAGAAGCTATTTTTGGTAAAGAGTTAAACGTTGAAATTCCAGTAGAAGATCCATGTGATACTTGTAAAGGTAGCGGGGCAAAACCAGGAACTTCAAAAGAAACATGTAAACATTGTTCAGGATCAGGTCAAGTAAGTGTAGAACAAAATACACCGTTTGGTCGTATTGTAAACCGTCAAGCTTGTGGTCATTGTTCAGGAACTGGTCAAATGATTAAAGAAAAATGTACGACATGTCACGGTTCAGGTAAAGTACGTAAGCGTAAAAAAATTAACGTTAAGATTCCAGCTGGTATTGATAATGGCCAACAAATTCGTGTATCTGGAAAAGGTGAAGCGGGCGTAAATGGTGGACCGGCAGGAGATTTATATGTAGTTGTTCATGTAAGAAATCATGAATTCTTCGAGCGTGAAGGTGATCATATTATTTGCGAAATGCCATTAACATTTGCGCAAATGGCACTTGGTGCTGAAGTAGAAGTTCCTACTGTTCATGGGAAAGTGAAGCTGAAAATTCCAGCAGGAACACAAACAGGAACAGAATTCCGCTTAAAAGGAAAAGGTGCTCCAAACGTACGTGGATACGGTCAAGGAGATCAATATGTAGTCGTTCGTGTTGTTGTACCAACAAAATTAAATTCACATCAAAAAGATTTATTACGTGAATTTGCAGGGCAAGAAGAGCAGGATGATAGTTTATTCGGAAAGCTTAAACGTGCTTTCAAAGGGGAATAATGGAAATAAAAAATGGAGTTGGTAAATTGTGAAATGGTCAGAAGTTAGTATTCATACAACAGAAGAAGCAGTAGAAGCTGTCTCTCATATTTTACATGAAGCTGGTGCTAGTGGAGTTGCAATTGAGGATCCAGCAGAGTTGACGAAAGAGCGCGAGCAACAATATGGTGAAATTTATGCATTGAACCCAGATGAATACCCGGCAGAGGGTGTATTAGTAAAAGCATATTTCCCACAAACGGATTCTTTACAGGAAACGATTGCGGGTGTAAAATCATCTATTGATGTGCTTCCATCTTACGACATTGAAATTGGTACTGGAAATATTACCATTAACGAAGTCAATGAAGAAGATTGGGCTACTGCTTGGAAAAAGTATTACCATCCAGTACAAATTTCTGATACATTCACAATCGTACCGACATGGGAAGAATACACACCATCTTCTCTGGATGAAAAAATCATTGAATTAGACCCGGGTATGGCGTTTGGTACAGGAACTCATCCAACAACAACGATGTGTATTCGTGCTTTAGAAAAAACAGTTCAATCAGGTGATACTGTCATTGATGTAGGGACGGGTTCAGGTGTACTTAGTATTGCAGCGGCAAAATTAGGTGCGTCTTCTGTTCAAGCATACGATTTAGATCCAGTTGCAGTGGAAAGTGCGGAAATGAATGTACGTTTAAATAAAACAGATGATATCGTATCTGTTGGACAAAATAGTCTTTTAGAAGGTATTGAAGGACCTGTTGATTTAATCGTAGCGAATTTATTAGCAGAAATTATTCTTCTATTCCCTGAAGATGCAGCACGAGTTGTAAAATCAGGTGGATTATTCATTACATCTGGTATTATTGCAGCGAAAGAAAAAGTAATTTCTGAGGCGTTAGAAAAAGCTGGATTTACAATTGAAGAAGTATTACGAATGGATGATTGGGTAGCAATTATTGCACGAAATGCGTAATATAGATTTTAGTTTATAATGAAAAGGGGAGTCTCTCACTATAAGGTGAGGGACTTGCCGTTTGTTATATGAAAAATGATAACGTTTCGTTCTTTTCGTAAGTGTTGACTTACGAAAGGAACGAAACTCTACTAAGGTGATTATATGCAACGTTATTTTGTAGAAGAAAAACATGTAAGTGAAGCAAAGATTCGCATTGTAGGTGATGATGTACATCACATTGCGAGAGTAATGCGTATGTCAGCTGGTGATCACATTTATTGCTGTGTAAACGGAAAAACAGCAGTATGTTCAATTGATGAAATTACCAGTGAATTTGTTGAGACAGCTATTGTAGAATGGGTAGAGGCATCAAGTGAACTTCCTGTGTTCGTGACGATTGCAAGTGGACTGCCAAAAGGAGACAAGCTAGAGTTAATTTTTCAAAAAGGAACCGAGCTTGGGGCAGCCGCATTTTTACCATTTCAAGCATCTCGCTCTATCGTAAAATGGGATGCGAAAAAAGCTGATAAAAAAGTTGAGCGTTTAAGAAAAATTGTGAAAGAAGCTGCGGAACAATCGCATAGAAGTGAAGTTCCAGAAGTACATGCTCCAGCATCGTTTAAGCAATTGCTTTCAATGAGTGGTGAGTATGATGTTTGTCTTGTTGCGTATGAAGAAGAAGCAAAACAAGGCGAGAAATCTAATTTTGCGAAAGCTTTAACGACAATGAAACCAGGTCAAAAGCTATTAATTGTATTTGGCCCAGAAGGCGGTTTAGCTGAGGAAGAGATTACGGCGCTTCGTGAACATAAATTTGTACTATGTAGTTTAGGACCAAGGATTTTAAGAACGGAAACGGCACCGCTTTATGCGTTAAGTGCTGCTTCTTATCATTTTGAATTGATGGGGTGATGATCAATGTCAACTGTTGCGTTCCACACGTTAGGTTGTAAAGTAAACCACTATGAAACAGAAGCTATTTGGCAATTGTTTAAACAAGGTGGTTATGAAAGAACTGAATATGAAAAGAAATCTGATGTATATGTTATTAATACATGTACAGTAACAAATACTGGAGATAAAAAAAGCCGTCAAGTAATTAGACGTGCTGTGCGTCAAAATCCAGATGCGGTTATTTGTGTAACGGGATGTTATGCGCAAACATCTCCAGCTGAAATTATGGCAATTCCAGGTGTAGATATTGTAGTTGGTACACAAGATCGTGAAAAGATGTTAGGATACATCGAAGAATTCCGTAAAGAGCGTCAACCAATTAATGCTGTCCGTAACATTATGAAAACACGTGTATACGAAGAACTTGATGTACCATATTTCACGGATCGTACACGTGCTTCATTAAAAATACAAGAAGGTTGTAATAACTTCTGTACGTTCTGTATTATTCCTTGGGCGCGTGGTTTAATGCGTTCTCGTGATGGAAAAGAAGTTATTAAACAAGCGCAGCAATTAGTGGATGCAGGCTATAAAGAAATCGTATTAACTGGTATTCATACAGGTGGATACGGTGAAGATATTAAAGATTATAACTTAGCTGGATTACTTCGTGATATGGAAGCAGAAGTAGGTGGATTAAAACGTCTTCGTATTTCTTCTATTGAAGCGAGTCAAATTTCAGATGAAGTAATTGAAGTGTTAGACAAATCTGAAGTAGTTGTACGCCACTTGCACATTCCGTTGCAATCAGGATCTAATACTGTATTAAAACGTATGCGTCGTAAGTATACAATGGAATTTTTCCAAGAGCGTTTAGATCGTTTGAAAGAAGCGTTACCAGGTCTTGCGATTACATCAGACGTAATTGTTGGCTTCCCAGGTGAAACAGAAGAAGAATTTATGGAAACGTACAATTTCATTAAAGAGAATCGCTTCTCTGAGTTACACGTATTCCCTTATTCAAAACGTACGGGAACACCTGCAGCGCGTATGGAAGATCAAGTTCCTGAAGATGTGAAGAATGATCGTGTTCACCGTCTAATTGAACTATCTAATCAATTAGCGAAAGAGTATGCTTCACAGTTTGAAGGAGAAGTACTTGAAATTATCCCGGAAGAGCAATTTAAAGATGGCGATCGTGAAGGGTTATATGTAGGTTATACAGATAACTATTTGAAAATTGTCTTTGAAGGGTCAGAAGAATTAATTGGTAAGCTAGTGAAAGTGAAAATTACGAAAGCTGGTTATCCATATAACGAAGCGCAATTTGTTCGTGTTATTGAAGATGATGTGAAAAAAGAATCAGCGAGCGCGTAAAAAAAGCATGCAAACGGAAACGGTTTGCATGCTTTCTTTTTTCATGGAAAAGTTAAGTGTTGAAAAGGTGCAATGATAAAAATATAGTTGTTTTCAGTGGAAAAGGATGATAGCTATTTGCATAGCTTTAAAAAAGGAAGAGCATCTATTCCTCTTTTATTCTGTCAAATAGTTGACCTGAAGTGATAAAATGTATTATAATCGTAAAAGACATGCTGAAGAAGTGTTTCTTTTTGCATGCTGAAGTTAGTATGTAAGTGTGATGTTTCGGAGGGAGGGAAAGAGAATGTCAAAAACAGTCGTTCGTAAAAACGAGTCTTTGGAGGATGCACTTCGCCGTTTTAAAAGATCGGTTTCTAAAACTGGTACACTTGCTGAAGCAAGAAAGCGCGAGTTTTATGAAAAACCAAGTGTAAAACGTAAGAAGAAATCTGAAGCGGCAAGAAAGCGTAAATTCTAAGAGAGGGTGTAAGTTATGAGTCTTCTCGGTCGTTTAAACGATGATATGAAACAAGCGATGAAGAATAAACAAAAAGAAAAATTAACCGTTATTCGTATGGTTAAGGCTGCTTTACAAAATGAAGGTATTAAACTGCAACATACTCTTACTGAAGAAGAGGAATTAACAGTTTTAGCTCGTGAAGTAAAACAGTATAAGGACTCCCTCCTTGAATTTAAAAAAGCTGGTCGTGAAGACCTTGTTGATAAACTGCAAAGTGAAATTCAGATTTTAAGCGCATATTTGCCGGAGCAATTAACTGAAGAAGACCTGATTGATGTAATCAAGCAAGTTATTTCTGAAGTTGGTGCGACATCAAAAGCAGATATGGGTAAGGTGATGACTGCTGTTATGCCGAAAGTAAAAGGTAAAACAGACGGATCGCTTGTGAATAAGCTGGTTATCCAGCTATTAGCATAAAAAAACGTCTCATTTCGTATGAGACGTTTTTTTATGCTTTTTTTCAGTTTGGACGTGATATTACAAGCTCTTTTTTCATACATATGGGATGAGAGGAGGTCTTTTAAGATGAAAAAATTAGAACAAATGAAGAGTTGGTTAACGAAGCAAATAGACCTGCCAGTGGATGTGCTAATGGATCTACCTCGGATCACGCTTGTTGGGCAAGTGCATATCTATATAGAAAATCATCAAGGTTTATTAGTGTTTTCAGATAAAGAAGTAAGATTGTTGCTAAAACATGGTCAATTATTAATTAAGGGGCAATCCTTCGTTATTAAAACAATCCTTCCAGAGGAGCTTTTGCTTGAAGGGATCATTGAGCAAGTGATGTTTTTAGAAAGTGAAAAGCAAAAAGAGTGAGGGAAACTTCCGTATGTGAAGTTTTTCTTCTTTATTCTCGTGATTCGACCTTACTATTCAGTTATCTCGCTATTTATGGGCAGTAAAACTCTTTATATCATTTTCGTACGAGCTATTTTGCTAATTAAAGTGAAAAGTAGTATGTCTACTTTTGGGAAAGGTAGTGGAGGTAGTAGATGAAAAATAAATGGTTTATAAAGTGGCTTGGATATGTAAAAGTACGAATTGAAGGTAGAGGAGCGGAACGGTTCGTTAATGAATGCGTACGTAGAAAATTATTAGTTTGGGATGTTAAGAAGATTGCTGATGAAACGTTAGTTTTTTGTATGTTGTTACGCGATGTGAAAAGATTAAAACCAATTTATAGAAAAAATGAATGCAAATTATATTTCATTGGACGCTACGGTTTTCCTTTTTGGAATAAGCGTTTAATTAAAAATAGTGGGTTTTTAATCGGTTTTTTAATTTTCTTTTTTGGTATGATTGCAATGTCAAATATGGTTTGGAAAATTGAGATTACAGGAGCGAAACCTGAAACAGAATATATATTGATGAAAGAATTGGATAAAATGGGTATTAAGAAAGGAAAACTACAGTTTCAAATGCCTAGTGTAGAAGATGTGCAACGCCATTTGACGGACAATATTAATGCGATTACTTGGGCGGGGCTGGAAGTAAGAGGGACCACCTATCATTTTAAAATTGTGGAAAAAAACGAGCCGAAAAAAGAAAAGGAACAGCATCCACAAAATTTAGTGGCAAAAAAAGAAGCAATTATTACAAAAACGTTTGTAGAGGTTGGAAAACCAGTCGTTATGAAAAATGACCATGTCGAAAAAGGACAACTTCTTGTATCAGGTATATATGGTAATGAGGAAAACCCGTCAGTTGTTTCGGCGAAAGGTATTGTATATGGAGAAACTTGGTATACATCCGAGGTGAGTGTGCCGCTGAAAACACAATTTCAAGTGTATACTGGTAATGCGTATAATGAATACTTTCTTAAGTTTGGGAGTGCAAAAATAAAAATATGGGGATTTCAACATGATAAGTATAAACGCTCTCGTACTGAACATGTAAAACATGATGTGAAATTATTTGGTTTTACATTACCGATTGCATATGAAAAAGATATTGTACGAGAAGAGGAAGAAGCGAATCGAGAATACACAGAAAAACAGGCATTGAAAGTAGCGAAAGAGATGGCTGAAAAAGAACTAAAGAAAAAATTGGATGAACATGCTATGATTGTAAGTGATAAGATTTTGAGTAAAGAGGTTGAGGCGGATCAACTAAAAGTTACATTGCATTATACTGTAATTGAAAATATTGCAGAGTCACAACCGATATCCGAATCCGATATTCAAGGAGACTGAGTAATGGCAGAACAATTAGTAGAAATGAACCAACAATTGGAAAATACTAACGAAGCAATCGCTCTTTTTGGAGTCAATGATGCTCATTTAAAAGTAATGGAACGAGAACTTAATGTATCTATCGTAACTAGAGGTGAAACAGTTCATGTGTCTGGGGCAGATGAAAATGTGACACTCGTAGAAAAAATCTTACAGCAATTACTTGTTGTTATTCGTAAAAGTGTATCCATTACAGAAAGAGATGTTGCGTATGCAATTCAGCTCGCACAACAAGGGAAAATTGCTCAATTTGAAGAGTTATATGAAGAAGAAATTTTTAAAACGGCAAAGGGTAAATCTATTCGTGTAAAAACAATGGGACAAAGACGATATATTCATGCGATGAAGAAGAATGATATTGTATTTGGGATAGGACCTGCTGGAACTGGAAAAACGTACTTAGCTGTAGTAATGGCTGTAAGAGCGTTAAAACAAGGGTATGTAAAGAAAATTATTCTAACAAGGCCTGCTGTAGAAGCTGGAGAGAGTTTAGGTTTTTTACCAGGGGATTTAAAAGAGAAGGTAGATCCATATTTACGTCCATTGTATGATGCACTGCACGATATTCTTGGACAAGAATATACGCAGCGTATGATGGAGCGAGGTGTAATTGAAATCGCGCCTCTTGCTTATATGAGAGGGCGTACGCTTGATGATTCATTTGTTATTTTAGATGAAGCGCAAAATACAACTGGTGTCCAAATAAAAATGTTTTTAACAAGATTAGGTTTTAGTTCTAAAATGGTTATAACAGGGGATCCTTCGCAGGTAGATTTGCCAAAAGGGGCAAAATCAGGTCTTTCTATTGCTACAAATGTTTTATCTGGTGTATCAGGACTTTCGTTCATTACATTAGAGCAAAGCGACGTTGTGAGACATCCGTTAGTGCAACGTATTATTGAGGCGTATGATAAAATGGAATGATCCTATTTGTCAGGATCATTTCTTTTTGTATGATAAGGTTGGCGAATAGCAATTTTTTTACTATCATGAAAGAAGAGTATAAGCGATAAATGACGTATGATTCTAAAAGTGTCGCTTGTTAGAAGAAACGAAAGCTATAAATAGTTTCACTTTATTTCTGGAGAGGAGAAGGTATTGAAATCATGTCAAGATCTCAAGAAATTTCTAAGTGGTTTCGTAATTTACAACATTCGAAAAAACTAAGTTGGATTTCTTACGTTTTATTAGGAGCAGTGCTGTTTTTTGCACTTATGAATAATGTAAAACCAGAGCAATTAGATGTTACAACATATTCTATTGCGAAAAAAACAATCCATTCTCCTATTAAAATTGAAGATAAAGTTACAACGGACAAAAAGAAAAAAGAAGCCGCTACAAAAGTTGAAGATCAATATACATATAAAAGTGAGTATAAACAAAATAAAGTGGATATTGTGAATGACGTCTTTGCTAAAGTAGATGAAGTGATACAAGAGATTAAAGCGGTTGGGCCGGATGAGCAAAAAAAGATTACTGATGCTGAAAAAGTGGACAAGTTGAAAAAAAAATTGCCTACTGATTTAACGAAAGAATTATCTGATTTAAACTTACTAAACTTAATTAATGCAGATTCGAACCAATTAGTATTAGCAAAAGATGCAGCAGTTACAGCTATTAATAGTATCATGACTGAGCATATTAAAATGGACGAATTGAAGGATGCGAAGGAACGATATGTAAGTGAGATGAATAGTGTTAATGTTGATAATGGTTTAAAGGAATCTATTAAGGCGTTAGGGAAATATGCGATTTCTGCAAACTATTTTTATGATCCGACCTTAACAAAAGAGAAGAGAAAAGCGGAAGAAGATTTAGTTCCACCTGTTTATATTCTTCAAGGGCAAGTCCTTGTTAGAGAAGGTGAAACGATTTCAAGTGATATGTACAATCAGTTGAAATTAGTTGGTCTGTTAGAAAAAGGGAACAGTTTTCAACCCTATGTTGGATTAGCGGTACTCATTGGTGTGCTATTGTACTTTATGCATAAGCAGTTTGAAGTATTTTTACAACGGAAAAGGGAAGATAGACCGTATATTTTAGCGTACATTACCATTTTGTCGATCACGATCGTTTTAATGAAAATCATTAGTTTGTTCCAAAAGCTTGAATATGCAGGGATCGCGTATGTCGTTCCAGTTGCAATGGGAACAATACTTGTAAAACTAATGATTGGTGATCGATTTGTTTTTTTAACAAGCATGATTTTTTCTGTATGCGGAAGCATTATGTTTAATGAAGGAGTAACGAGCACCCTGAATTATAGTGTGGGGATCTATGTGTTACTAAGTTCACTATCAGTTAGTATTTTCTTGAGAGAAAAAAATCGTCGTACGATGATTTTACAAGCGGGTATACTCGTTTCTGTGTTAAATGTGGTCGTATTGGCAGCGTTATTATTGTTGCGTAATGGGAATTTTTCGCCTCTTGAAATTGGTACACAATTATTGATGGCTTCTGTTTCAGGGATTATCTCTTCGGTGTTAGCTATGGGGATTTTACCATATTTAGAGAGTGGACTTGGCATTGTATCAAGTATGAAGCTTATGGAACTATCAAGTCCAAATCATCCGCTTTTGCGTAAGATTTTGCTAGAAGCGCCAGGGACATATCACCATAGTGTAATGGTAGCGAATCTTTCTGAAGCTGCTTGTGAAGCAGTCGGGGCAAATGGTGTATTAGCCCGTGTAGGGGCGTATTATCATGATGTAGGAAAAACGGTACAACCACAGTTCTTTATTGAAAATCAGATGGGGATTGAAAACCCACATGATAAACTCGCCCCTGTAACGAGTAAAGATATTATTATCGCTCATGTAACGGACGGGGTGAGGATGCTAGAAGAGTACCATATTCCGCAAGAAATTATTGATATTGCTGGACAACATCATGGTACAACGTTACTTAAATATTTTTACTATAAGGCGATTAAAGAAGATAAAGAAAAATATACAGAAGAGATGTTCCGTTATCCAGGATCCAAAGCAACTTCTAAAGAGTCGGCGATTGTTGGTATTGCTGATAGTGTAGAGGCCGCGGTGCGTTCTATGAATCATCCAACGCCAGATCAAATTAATAATTTAGTGCAAAGTATTATTAAAGATCGTTTGCAAGATGGACAATTTAGTGAATGTGATTTGACATTTAAAGAGCTACAAATCGTTGGAAAAACGTTATGCGAGACGTTAAATGGTATTTTCCATTCGCGTATTACATATCCGGAACTACCGGAAGAGAAGGAGAAAGAATGAGTTTATTAATTGATTTTATTGATGAAACAGAAGAAGTGAAAGACGATTATATAAGTTTGATTCGAGAGCTGGTAGAGAAAGCGGCTCAAATGGAAAACATAGAAGAAGGGGCAGAATTATCGGTTACGTTTGTAGATAATGAACGTATTCGTGAAATAAACCGTGATTACCGAGATAAGGATCAGCCTACGGATGTTATTTCTTTCGCTATGGAAGAAATGGGAGAAGGTGAAATGGAAATTGTCGGTGCGGAGATGCCGCGTATGTTAGGAGATCTTATTATTTCTATTCCAAGAGCGAAAGAGCAAGCTGAAGAATATGGACACTCTTTTGATAGGGAACTTGGGTTTTTAGCGTTACATGGCTTTTTACATTTGCTTGGTTATGATCACATGACAGAAGAAGATGAAAAAGAAATGTTTGGAAGACAAAAAGAAATTTTAGAAGCATTTGGATTAGGACGATGAAAAAAGGAAAACTTTTAGATAGTTTTGGATATGCTATAGCTGGTATATTCTTTTGTCTTCGTCATGAAAGAAATATGAGAATTCATTATTTAGCCGCAGTCATTGTTATATGCTGCGGCTTTTATTTCCATATTACGAAAATAGAGTGGGTGGTATTACTTATTGTGATAGGGATTGTAATGGGTTTAGAGATGGTAAATACGGCTGTGGAAAAAACAGTAGACTTAGTGACTGCTGATATACATCCATTTGCGAAAATTGCAAAGGATGTCGCAGCAGGAGCGGTTTTACTCTTTGCAGTTATAGCCGTTATAATTGGTGCTATTATCTTTGTACCGTATGTGGTATAGTTGCATTCCGAAGCTTTTATTAAGCCTTGGAAGTGCTATAAAGGCCTTTAGTGAGAGAGTGTATCTATTCACAGCTGTGAACAGGAAGGATGCGGGATATGAATAGTAAACAATTAATTCAAGAAGCAATCGAAGCGCGTAAACAAGCGTACGTACCATATTCAAAATTTCAAGTAGGTGCAGCATTATTAACGCACGATGGAAAAGTATATCGTGGCTGTAATGTTGAGAATGCATCATATGGCTTATGCAACTGTGCAGAAAGAACTGCTTTATTTAAGGCAGTTTCTGAAGGGGATAAAGAGTTTGTAGCTATTGCGGTTGTAGCAGATACAAAACGCCCAGTACCTCCTTGTGGAGCATGTCGACAAGTTATGGTAGAATTATGTAAACAGGATACGAAAGTATACCTATCAAATTTACATGGTGACGTTCAAGAGACGACAGTCGGAGAATTGTTACCAGGAGCATTTTTAGCGGAGGATTTACATGAATAGAAAAGGTTATAAATCAGGTTTTGTCTCTATTATTGGCAGACCGAATGTTGGGAAATCTACATTTTTAAATCGTATTATCGGCCAAAAAATTGCCATTATGAGTGACAAGCCACAAACGACTCGTAATAAAATTCAAGGCGTATATACAGAAAATGATTCACAAGTAATTTTCATTGATACACCAGGAATACATAAACCGAAACATAAACTAGGTGACTTCATGGTGAAGATGGCTCAAACGACATTGAAAGAAGTTGATATTGTGCTGTTTATGGTCAATGCAACTGAAGGATTTGGTCGTGGTGAGGAATTCATTATTGAGAAATTACAAGAAACGAAACAACCGGTATTTTTGGTAATTAATAAAATTGACCAAGTTCATCCAGAGCAATTATTAGAGTTAATTGATCAATATCGTAAACTACATGAGTTTGCAGAAATTGTACCAATTTCTGCATTAGACGGTAATAATGTAGAAGCGTTAATTGGAGCAATTAAAAAATATTTACCAGAAGGACCGCAATACTACCCAGATAATCAAGTAACGGATCATCCGGAGCGATTTATTATTGCAGAGCTTATTCGTGAAAAAGTACTACATTTAACACGTGAAGAAGTGCCACATTCTGTAGCGGTTGTTATTGATGCAATTCAGAAGCGTGAGGGCGGTGCAGTTTATATAAATGCAACGATTGTTGTTGAACGTGCGTCACAAAAAGGAATTATTATTGGGAAACAAGGGAAGATGTTAAAAGAAGTCGGGAAACGAGCTCGTTTTGATATTGAAGCACTTCTTGGTTCTAAAGTATTTTTAGAGGTATGGGTAAAAGTACAAAAAGATTGGCGCAATAAGATGTCTCAGCTTCGTGATCTTGGTTTCCGCGAAGACGAGTACTAAAATAAAGTAAGGCTGTAATCAGTGGATGTTTGCTCATCCGCTGATTATTGGTTTTTGTAAACTTTAATAAATTAGGAAAAATTTTTCTCACATGAAAATGGACAAAATGGGTCAATTTAATAACAAAGGAAATTGGTTTATAGGCTACGCTTATTGAGAAAGGTGGATTCTTATGCTAGATTTTACCTGGAAGTTTTTCTCCAAAACAGGAAGCATTGAAACGTATTTGCTTTTAAAAGAGATGGAAAAAGACGTAAACGATGAGATGGATCAACATGATGAGGAGCTAGCGCATCTAGACTCTCCAATTTCTTGACCCGTTTTGTTCAAACCTTGGATGGTGACGAACATGTTTCAAAAAGTTGAGGGCATCGTTATCCGTACGACAGATTACGGAGAAACGAATAAGATTGTTACAATATTCTCAAGAGAATTCGGTAAGATAAGTGCAATGGCAAGAGGAGCGAAAAAACCGAAAAGTCGGTTAGCATCTGTTTCGCAACTTATGACACATGGGCATTTTCTTATTCAAGTGGGATCTGGGCTTGGAACTTTGCAACAAGGCGAGATTATTTCAACTATGAAAGAAATTCGCGAGGATATATTTTTAACTGCTTATGCATCATTTGTTGTTGAGTTAACTGATAAAGCAACAGAAGATAAAAAACATAATCCGTACTTATTTGAAATGTTATATCAAACGTTGCATTATATGTGTGAGGGTGTTGATCCAGAAGTATTATCATTAATTTATCAAACGAAAATGCTTCCGGTATTAGGGATGCGCCCGTATTTTGATACATGTGCGATTTGTCATCAAGAAACAGATTTTGTCGCCTTCTCTGTCAGGGAAGGCGGTTTTCTGTGCTCACGTCATGCGGAGCAAGATCCGTATCGTATACCGGTGGGAGAAGCTGTACATAAATTGTTACGTCTTTTCTTCCATTTCGATTTACATAGGCTCGGCAATGTATCAGTGAAGGATAGCACAAAAAAACAAATGCGCTTAGTATTGAATACATATTATGATGAATATTGCGGAATTTATTTGAAATCAAGACGTTTCCTAGAGCAACTTGATAAGTTTCAAATATAATTTGGGGCCGTATACGGTCCTTTTTACATACTTTCTTTTTCGAATAGCATATTTAGTATATAATATTTAAAAGATAGTATAACTTTTTTCGTTGTGCATTAAAGGTGGTGATTATCATAGAGCTGAATAAACGGCAAGAACATATCATTCAGATTGTAAAAGATCACGGTCCTATTACAGGGGAGTCAATTGCTGCGCAATTGGGTTTAACACGTGCAACGCTAAGACCAGACTTAGCAATTTTAACGATGGCTGGTTATTTAGAAGCGCGTCCACGCGTAGGTTATTTTTATACGGGGAAAACTGGGGGGCAGCTATTATCTGAAGCTGTTAAGAAAATTAAAGTGCAAGATTATCAATCTAGACCGGCTGTAATTGATAAAAATGTATCAGTATACGATGCAATTTGTACGATGTTTTTAGAGGATGTTGGTACATTGTTTGTTGTAGATCAATCTACACTATTAGTTGGTGTTGTGTCTCGAAAAGATCTATTAAGAGCTAGCTTAGGGAAGCAGGATTTAACCTCTCTTCCGGTTAATATTATCATGACAAGGATGCCAAACATTGCCATGTGTCGTAGAGAAGATTCTTTATATGATATTGCGATGGAATTAATAGAAAGACAGATTGATGCGATGCCGGTTGTGAAAGATACGAAGCAAGGTTTAGAAGTAATTGGACGAATTACAAAAACAAATATTACACGTGCGTTTGTAAACCTAGTAAATAACGAATAAGTGTAATTTGTTTAAAGTGAGGTAATGTAATGGATAATAAAATCGTATATGTCGTATCTGACTCTGTAGGAGAAACGGCTGATTTAGTTGTTCGAGCAGCAATGGGGCAATTCCCATTTGCTCCTGATATTAGACGTGTACCGTATGTAGAAGATACAGGGACATTAAAAGAAGTGATTTCGATTGCTAAGAGTAATCAAGCGCTTATTTGTTTTACGTTAGTAAAGCCGGAAATGCGCCAGTATTTAGTGAAAGAGGCTGCAAAAGAAGGGGTAGAGGCATACGATATTATCGGACCTCTTATCGATCAAATTGAAGAAATTACAGGGCAAGTGCCGAGATATGAGCCGGGTGTTGTTCGTAGATTAGATGAAGAGTACTTTAAAAAGATTGAAGCAATTGAGTTTGCTGTAAAGTACGATGATGGTAGAGATGCACGAGGTATTTTAAAAGCGGATATCGTGTTAATTGGAATTTCACGTACATCAAAAACACCACTTTCTCAATACTTAGCTCATAACAAACGGTTGAAAGTTGCCAATGTGCCGCTTGTACCAGAAGTGGATCCACCTGAGGAATTATATCAAGTGGCAAAAGAGAAATGTTTCGGTTTGAAAATTACACCGGATAAGTTAAATCATATTCGAAAAGAACGATTAAAATCACTTGGATTAAGTGACGGCGCAACATATGCCAATATTAATCGTATTCAAGAAGAGATTGATCACTTTGAAGCAGTAATTAGTAAAATAAATTGTCAAGTAATTGATGTATCGAATAAAGCGATTGAAGAAACAGCAAATATTATTGTGAATGCAGTGCAAAACCAAAAAATGTTTTAGCACATTTACCGAAGGTGAATGTGCTTTTTTCGCTCATATGAAATACGATACTTGTTGGATTAGTAATAGATTATAGCGGAGTGGTTATACTTATATTCTTCTGTTTTTTTATTATGTGAAAAGCATGGTTTAGTTATCCTAAAGTAGAAGATGAAAAAATAAAGGGATATGTAGCGTAGTTGAAGAAAATATATTATAATAAAAAATTGTGATAAAAACCTATATTTTACGTTTAGACTTTAATTTTTCAGAATAAACTAGGGATAGGATTTACAAAAAAGACATGTAATTACATTAAATCGACAAAATCTATACAAGAAAACGCACATTATGGAAGGATTCACAGAAGGGATGTAGAATACAGAAATATGCAAAACATCAATAACGTATTAGTTGATGCAGATGCATATCCCGTGAAGGATGAGATTGTGCAAGTTGGAACTGAATTTCATGTCGAAATTGTGTTTGTCGCATCGTATACTCATCGTTCAAGAAAACAGCAAGGCAATTGGATTTATGTAGATTCTGGACAAGATGAAGTTGATTTATATCTATCAACTTGCAAAGGTAACAGATCTCATGATCATACAGTATATGAGGCTTGCTAGTCTTCTTGTAAAAAAGGTGTATATGTATTGTCTTCAAGAGGTGCATTTGTAATAGATGAGCATATGAATACAATTTTATATAGTAGTATGTATCTGCGAAGTTACGCAGACAAAGGGCCTATATAAGAGGTCCAAAGTCGTTTACACAATGTGATCGACAATACTTTCTAACAAGTTTAGAAAAAATATTGTCGAATTATAAAGGAATTTTTTAATTTATATCGAATACAAAATACGACACGGAGATGGAGTTATGGGCAACAGAATTCCCGAAGAAGTTGTTGAACAGATTCGGACGTCATCCGATATTGTAGAAGTGATTGGTGAATACGTTCAACTTAGAAAGCAGGGACGTAACTATTTCGGCCTTTGTCCATTTCATGGTGAGAATTCTCCTTCATTCTCTGTTTCATCTGATAAGCAAATTTTTCATTGCTTCGGATGTGGAGAAGGTGGAAATGTATTTTCCTTTCTAATGAAAATGGAAGGACTTGCTTTTACCGAGGCTGTTCAAAAGTTAGGTGAAAGAAATGGAATTGCGGTTGCAGAGTATACATCAGGGCAAGTACAACAAGAAGACATATCTGATGACACTGTCATCATGCAACAGGCTCACGAACTTTTGAAAAAGTATTATCATCATTTATTAGTAAATACGGAAGAGGGAAATGAAGCACTTTCATATTTATTAAACCGTGGTATTACGAAAGAGATGATTGAGAAGTTTGAAATTGGTTATGCATCACTTGCTTGGGATGCTGCAACGAAAATTTTACAAAAAAGAGGTTTATCGCTGTCTAGTATGGAACAAGCCGGTCTTCTAATAAGAAGTGAGAAGGATGGTAGTCATTATGATCGCTTCCGTGGAAGAGTTATGTTTCCAATCCATACGTTACAAGGTAAGGTGATAGCGTTTAGTGGAAGGGCTTTAGGAGATGACACTCCGAAATATTTAAATAGCCCTGAAACACCGATTTTTCACAAAAGTAAATTGTTGTATAACTTCCACCAAGCAAGGCCGTTTATTAGAAAGCGTGGGCAAGTAGTCCTTTTTGAAGGGTATGCCGATGTACTAGCTGCGGTAAAGAGTGGTGTGGAAGAAGCTGTTGCGACAATGGGAACAGCTTTAACTGAAGAACAAGCAAAACTTCTGCGACGTAACGTTGAAACTGTTGTTCTTTGCTATGATGGTGATAAAGCAGGACGAGAAGCGACGATGAAAGCAGGGCAATTACTGTTAAAAGTTGGTTGCCAAGTGAAAGTCACATCCTTGCCAGATAAGCTTGATCCTGATGAATATGTGCAACAATATGGGACAACCGCTTTTGAAAATCTTGTGAAATCAAGTATAAGTTTTGTTGGTTTTAAAATAAATTATTTGCGTTTAGGGAAAAATTTGCAAGATGAGTCTGGCAAAGAAGAATATGTGAAAAGTGTTTTAAAAGAGTTGTCGTTGTTACAAGACGCGATGCAGGCAGAATCATATTTGAAGTCGTTATCGCAAGAGTTTTCTTATTCAATGGAAACACTTTTGAATCAATTGCACCAATATCGCAAAGAACAAAAGGTACAGCAAAAACAAATAAAGCAGGTTTCTAAGCCGTCTCAAGTTGTTCAAACAAAACCGAAGTTAACAGGTTTTGAAAGGGCAGAAAGAGAAATTATTTATCATATGTTGCAAAGTGCAGAAGTAGCCGTTCGCATGGAATCCCATATAGAAGATTTTCATACAGAAGAACATAAAGGGATTTTATATGAACTATACGCATATTATGAAAAGGGAAATGAACCTTCAGTCGGAACATTTTTAAGTTGGCTCTCTGATGAAAAGTTGAAAAACATTATCACTGATATTTCGACGGATGAATTTATTAATCCAGAATACACAGAAGAAGTGTTACAAGGCCATTTAGAGACGCTTAGACGTCATAAGGAAAAACTTGTAAAGATGGAAATCATCTTTAAAGTAAAACAGATGGAAAAAACAGATCCTGTAGAGGCTGCTAAATATTATGTAGCATATTTACAAAATCAAAAAGCGAGAAAATAGCTTTTTTGGTAAAGATTTAGTATAATGAATGTTTGTATCTCGCGTAAGGAGGGGAACAGATGGCTGACAAACCAGCTCGTTCTAAACAAATTGAAACTGAAATGACCCTTGAGCAAGTGAAAGAACAACTCACTGAGGTCGGAAAAAAACGTGGCGTTCTTACATATGAAGAGATCGCAGAACGCATGAATGGATTTGAAATTGAATCCGATCAAATGGATGAATACTATGAATATTTAGGTGAACAAGGGATTGACTTAGTTGGCGATAACGACAACGAAGAAGGTCCTAATAATCGCCAAATTACAAAAACGGAAGAAGAATTCGACCTTAATGATTTAAGTGTGCCACCAGGTGTGAAAATCAATGATCCTGTTCGTATGTACTTAAAAGAAATTGGTCGCGTTGACTTACTATCCGCTGAAGAAGAAATTCGACTTGCGACGCGTATTGAAGAAGGCGATGAAGAAGCAAAACGCCGTCTTGCGGAAGCGAACTTACGTCTTGTAGTAAGTATTGCAAAGCGTTACGTGGGCCGTGGTATGCTTTTCTTAGACTTAATCCAAGAAGGAAATATGGGTCTAATTAAAGCGGTTGAAAAGTTCGATTATCGTAAAGGTTTCAAATTTAGTACGTATGCAACTTGGTGGATTCGCCAAGCAATTACACGTGCGATTGCAGACCAAGCGCGAACAATTCGTATTCCAGTTCATATGGTTGAAACGATTAATAAGTTAATTCGTGTACAACGTCAATTGTTACAAGATTTAGGACGCGAACCATCTCCTGAAGAGATTGGTGAAGAAATGGATCTTGCGCCAGAAAAAGTACGCGAAATCTTAAAAATTGCACAGGAGCCAGTTTCTCTTGAAACACCAATTGGTGAAGAAGACGACTCCCATTTAGGTGACTTTATTGAAGACCAAGAAGCAACATCGCCTGCGGACCATGCAGCGTATGAATTGCTAAAAGAACAATTAGAAGATGTGTTAGATACACTAACAGATCGTGAAGAAAATGTTCTACGTCTTCGTTTCGGTTTAGATGATGGACGAACTCGTACGCTTGAAGAAGTTGGGAAAGTATTCGGCGTAACGAGAGAACGTATCCGTCAAATTGAAGCGAAAGCACTTCGCAAATTAAGACATCCAAGTCGTAGTAAGCGTCTTAAGGATTTCTTAGAATAGGCTAACTTTAAGTTTACTTCACTTTTGTGAAGTAAACTTTTTTATTTTGTTAATTTTTGTTAAAATTTAGCTATCGGCAACGATTACAATTTCTTGTAATTTATTTTACAGAATTGTCTTTTGATTTGCAAATGCTCATTTTTCGATTTTTCGATTAATTTTGTTTATTCTATACAAAAAAATATGTAGAAAAGCGAAAAATATGATGAGAAACGTTAATAATTATCGAAATAATAAGCGATATAACAATAAAAAACAATAAACTGAATTTATGGAATATTTTCAACAAGTGATAGTTTACTCTTTTCGGATAGAGCGTTTTCAAGTACAATGGAAATGACTGAATCATCTAACTATTTAGGGGTATAGAGGGGGGAGAAGAGATATGAAACGTAATCCGCTGATTCCGTTCGCTCTTATTGCAGCATTAGGTATTATCGTTATGTTTGTATTTTCATTTCAGGGGCTAAATAAATCTAAAGAGTTAGCTGATACAAAAAATGGCGGGAAGCCAGCGCAAACAGCATCAAAGCCAGAGGATATTGTGAAGCAAAGCTGTACGAGCTGCCATGGCGATCAGTTACAAGGGGCGGTAGGGCCTAATTTACAAAAAATTGGTGGAAAACTTTCAAAGGATGAAATTAAAGAAATTCTTTCGAAAGGAAAAGGAAATATGCCGCCAAATTTAGTTCCAGCTGATCAAGCGGCTAAAGTAGCTGATTGGCTATCTAAGAAAAAATAAGGTTCCATAAAACAAGCCTTTTGCTTTTGCAAAAGGCTTGTTTTTCTATACTTTCTAAAATACGATGAGTAATAGAGAATGGATTTGTTGTTATGGGCTTGCAACAACTACTATAAATTCATTATCATGGAGACAGACTGACAAGAGAAGGAGTAATGGAAATACATGAATGAAGTAAAGCTTTCAAAACGATTAGAAGAAGTTGTGCGCGAGATTCCAGTAGGATCTACAGTAGCTGATATTGGATCGGATCATGCGTATTTACCGTGTTATACAATTATAAATAATATTGCTACAAAAGCAGTTGCAGGAGAAGTTGTAGATGGGCCGTTTCGTTCTGCGCAAGCAACTGTAGCTGAAAGTGGCTTACAAGATAAAGTAGATGTTCGTAAAGGGAATGGATTAGAAGTAATTACACCAGGGGAAGTAGATGTAATTACAGTTGCTGGTATGGGTGGAGCACTAATTCGTGACATTTTAGAAAGTGGTAAAGAAAAGTTAGAAGGTGTAACACGTTTAATTTTACAGCCGAACATTGCAGCACATCACATTCGTGAATGGTTTATTGAAAATGGCTGGGAGCTTATCCGTGAGAAAATCGTAAAAGAAGACGGGAAAATTTACGAAATTTTAGTTGGGGAACGAGGAAATATTGCAGCACCTTACTCGGATAATAAACAAGCTGAATTATTTATGGGTCCATTTTTAATAAAAGAAAAAGGTGAGGCTTTTGTTGAAAAGTGGGAAGGAGAATTGAAAAACTTCCAAAATATCTTAAAACAATTAGAACGTGCAGCAGATTCTGAAGAAACAAAAGCGAAACGTGTAGAAGTAGAAGCGAAAATGAAAATGATAGGGGAGATTTTATCATGAGTAAAATTCCAAATGGCCATGAGGTTATTTCTTTATTTGAAAGTATGTACCCGAAGCATTTAGCGATGGAAGGGGATAAGATTGGCCTGCAGATTGGGGCGCTTAATAAACCTGTGCAGCACGTATTGATCGCTTTAGATGTAACGGAGGAGGTTGTAGATGAAGCAATTCAATTAGGTGCGAATGTCATTATTGCGCATCACCCTTTAATTTTTAATCCGTTAAAAGCGATTCATACAGAGAAAGCGTATGGGAAAATTATTGAAAAGTGTATTAAGAATGATATTGCCATTTATGCCGCTCATACAAATGTAGACGTCGCTAAAGGTGGAGTAAACGATTTACTCGCTGATGCGTTAGGATTACAAAATACAGAAGTATTAGCTCCAACATACGCAGAAGAAATGAAAAAAATTGTTGTGTTTGTGCCAGTAACTCATGCAGAAGAGGTTCGTAAAGCATTAGGAGACGCAGGTGCGGGTCATATCGGCAATTATAGCCACTGTACGTTCAGTAGTGAGGGAGCAGGCACGTTTGTACCTCAGGAGGGAACAAATCCTTATATCGGGGAAACTGGGCGGTTAGAACGTGTGGAAGAGGTACGTATCGAAACGATAATTCCAGCTTCACTACAAAGAAAAGTTATGAAAGAGATGTTGGCAGCTCATCCATACGAAGAAGTGGCATATGATGTATATCCTCTTGATAATAAAGGTGAAACGTTAGGGCTTGGAAAAATAGGCTATTTACAAGAAGAAATGACACTTGGACAGTTTGCTGAACATGTGAAACAATCCTTAGACGTGAAGGGCGCAAGAGTTGTCGGCAAGTTAGGTGATAAAGTGCGTAAAGTTGCTGTACTTGGTGGGGACGGTAATAAATATATAAACCAAGCGAAATTTAAAGGGGCAGATGTATATGTAACAGGTGACATGTATTATCATGTCGCTCATGATGCGATGATGCTCGGTTTAAATATAGTTGATCCAGGACATAACGTTGAAAAGGTAATGAAGCAAGGTGTGCAAAAGCAACTGCAAGAAAAAGTAGATGCGAAAAAATTCAATGTACAAATTCATGCTTCGCAGTTACATACAGATCCATTCACATTTGTATAAGAAAAATAAAAACCGTTGCTCATGTAGGCAACGGTTTTTATTATTGTTCTTTTTTCACTTTTACACGAGGTAAGATTTTTTGAAGTGGTACTTTTCGAATTCTTTCCCACGTAGCCGGATTCATTGGGTCATATTGATCTAAGAAAGCGATAACCTCTTTTGTAATTGGTGTTGGAGTAGAAGCACCTGCTGTAACAGCTACGTTTTCTACACCTTGTAGCCATTCTAATTGAATTTCACTTACATCCGCAACACGGTAAGCTTTCGTACCAGCAATTTCTTGTGATACTTGCGCTAAGCGATTCGAATTGTTACTTTTTGGATCACCAACAACGATTGTTAAATCTGCAACATCCGCTTGTTTAGCTACAGCTTCTTGACGAACTTGAGTTGCTAAACAAATTTCCTTATGGAATTCTGCTGTTGGAAATTTTTTCTGAATGTCCTCCATTAAATGTTGAACATCCCATTGACTCATCGTTGTTTGATTCGTAACTAAAATTTTATCCGTTGGGATTTCTAATGTTTCTAAATCATCCGCTCTTTCGATAAGGTGAACGATATCAGGTGCAATACCAACCGCGCCTTCTGGTTCTGGATGGTTTTTTTTGCCGATATAAATGACATGATATCCTTCAGCTTTTTTTGCTTCAATAAGGTCATGTGTTTTTGTAACATCTGGACAAGTTGCATCGATTGTCGTTAAACCTTTTTCTTTTGCACGTTGTTTAACTTCAGGAGAAACACCGTGAGCAGTAAATATAACAGTACCAGAATCGATTTGATCTAAAATATCTAAGCGACTTGGTCCGTCTAACGTAATGATTCCATCTTCTTCAAAAGCGTCTGTAACATGTTTATTGTGAACAATCATACCTAAAATATAAATAGGTCTCGGTAATGATTTATCTAATGCAGCGTTACGTGCAATTACCATTGCATCGACAACACCGTAGCAATAACCACGAGGGGAAATTTTAACAATTTTCATATGAGTAATCCTCTCCTTCTAAACAAGGGATACTTTTGTGCATAGTCCTTTACATTATAAAGGAGGAGAGGATAGAAAACAAAGGATTGTTACACATATAGTTTGGGTTTTGTTGCTATTTTTTGAACAGGCTCCTCTCGTACTTCTGTTTCTATGGCTGGCTCAATCACTATTTTTTTTCTTTTTCTTTTTTTTTGTGGAGGAGGGGGAGTTGCTACCTCAACCTTTTCTGTTAGATCTTCTTCCGTACTTTTTCCAGAGGTGAGGATTTTAACAATGCTTGGTAGGTTACGCATAATGGGACCGTACTGTTCGACGACAGGGCTTACAGATTGAACGACTTGTGATACTTTTTCGATATTGTTTATCATATTAGTTGGATTCGAAATTAAATTCGAAAAAAAACTGCCGATGCCGCTGCTAGATGCTGCTGTAGTGGCTGCACCGCCGCGCGTTTCGTTTGATTCATACATTTGAGGGGGAATCATTTGCTCTGGATACTGCTGCATGTATGGTTGATATTGCTGTGAGTATTGATGCGGGTATTGTTGTTGGTATTGTTGTTGGTATTGTTGTTGGTATTGCTGTTGATATTGGGGTGGCTGTTGTTGGTGCATCATTGGCGGCTGTCCTTCTATTTGTCGATAAGGCGGAACCATTTGCATGAAAGGTTCGGTTGGATCGTGTTTTTTAAAGAGTTTAGCAAGGAACCCTTTCTTTTTTTGTGCCATCGGTGGTAGTTGTGGAATGGGGTATGGTGTATAAGGTTGTTGGCCTGGATTCGGATACATTTGCCTTACGGGAGATTTTGGAAACATGCGAGAAATCCTCCTTTCTTCAGTTAGGTATATACACATACAATATGCAATAAGAGTGAAGAAGGTTAGTTTTTGAAGTAAAAACCTAAACTAAAGATGGATTTTACTTGTAGATTTCGATATAATGTAGACTTGACTGATTTGTGCGCGCAGTAGAAATTTAGAAAGAAGGTGTAACTTATGACACAACAAACTTTTACACAGTATGATTTTAAACCATTTTTAATAGATGCAATTCGTGAACTACGCTTTACAGAGCCGACAGGAATTCAACAGAAAATTTTCCCGGTCGTGAAAAAAGGTGTAAGTGTAATTGGACAATCCCAAACAGGTTCTGGGAAAACACATGCATACTTACTTCCTACATTAAACAGAATTAATCCAAGTCGTGAAGAAGTACAGCTTGTTATTACAGCTCCTACTCGTGAGTTAGCACAACAAATTTACGAAGAAATCGTGAAATTAACAAAGTTCTGTGCAGAAGATCAAATGATTACAGCACGTTGTTTAATTGGTGGAACTGATAAACAACGATCGATTGAAAAGTTGAAAAAACAACCACATATTGTAGTTGGAACACCAGGACGTATTAAAGACTTAGTAGAAGAAAAGGCGCTATTTGTTTATAAAGCGGATACTATTATTGTCGATGAAGCGGATTTAATGCTTGATATGGGATTCATTCAAGATGTAGATAAAATTGCAGCACGTATGCCTAAAAACTTGCAAATGCTAGTTTTCTCTGCAACAATTCCTCAAAAATTAAAACCATTTTTGAAGAAATATATGGAGAATCCAGAACATATTCATATTAATCCGAAACAAGTTGCAGCAGGAAATATTGAGCATTACCTTGTGCCTTCAAGACACCGTAATAAAATTGAATTAGTGAAAAATATGCTACTTCAATTTAAACCGTACTTAGCAATTGTGTTTACAAACACGAAGAAGAAGGCTGATGAAGTAGCCGATGGATTAGCTGAACGTGGGTTAAAAGTAGGGCGTATACACGGTGATTTATCACCACGTGATCGTAAAAAAATGATGAAACAAGTTCGTGATTTAGAGTTCCAATACATTGTCGCAACAGATTTAGCGGCACGCGGTATTGATATTGAAGGAATTAGCCATGTTATTAACTATGAACTTCCATCAGATTTAGATTTCTTCGTTCACCGCGTTGGAAGAACTGCACGTGCGGGTCATTCAGGGATTGCAGTGACAATTTATGATCCAGCAAATGAAGAAGCGTTAGATAGTTTGGAAAAACAACGTCATATCGAATTTAAGCATGTAGATTTACGCGGAGATGAGTGGGCGGATTTAGGTGACCGTCGTCGTCGTAAGAGTCGTAAAAAACCAAATGATGGACTAGATGTTATGGCAACAAAAGTTGTTAAAAAGCCGAAAAAAGTAAAACCAAACTATAAGCGAAAACTTGCAACAGAACGTGACAAAGTGAAGAAAAAATATAGCAATAAAAAAAGATAAGGGATTTCCCTTATCTTTTTTTTATCCAGCTATTTGTGAGAGTCGTAATCAATATGGGTAGAAAAATATGGATTAAAGCTTCACTTAATCCAGTTCATTTAAATGAAGAGTATAGTCTGTTTAAATAGTCATATAAATTTGTGTAGTGCGTTTTTTGTGAACAAACAATTCACTACATATTTCTACAAATTATGCTATCATTATAACTATTGTATATTGAAGAGGTGATTGTATGTTAAAGATTGGATCTCATGTCTCAATGAGTGGTAAGAAAATGTTATTAGCAGCAAGTGAAGAGGCTGTTTCATACGGTGCAACGACGTTTATGATTTATACAGGTGCACCGCAAAATACACGAAGAAAACCAATTGAAGAATTGAACATAGAAGCAGGACGTAAACATATGGAACTGAATGGTATTGAGGAAATTATCGTCCATGCACCATATATTATTAACGTTGGTAATACGACGAAGCCAGAAACATTCCAATTAGGTGTAGACTTCCTGCGCATGGAAATTGAAAGAACAGCGGCATTAGGTGTTGCGAAACAAATTGTTCTTCACCCAGGAGCGCACGTTGGTGCTGGAGCAGATGCAGGTATTCAACAAATTATTAAAGGGCTTAATGAAGTAATAACGCCTGAACAGACGGTTAACATTGCGCTAGAGACGATGGCTGGAAAAGGAACAGAGTGTGGTCGTAGCTTTGAGGAAATTGCAAAGATTATTGATGGTGTAAAATATAATGAAAAGCTATCTGTATGTTTTGATACGTGTCATACGCATGATGCGGGTTATGATATTGTAAATGATTTTGACGGTGTATTGAACGAATTTGACAAGATTGTTGGTGTAGATCGATTACAAGTGCTTCATATTAATGATAGTAAAAATGTGCGTGGGGCCGGAAAGGACCGTCACGAAAATATCGGTTTTGGTCATATCGGTTATAAAGCATTGCATCATATTGTACATCATCCGCAGTTAATGAACGTGCCAAAAATTCTTGAAACACCATATGTAGGTGAAGATAAAAAAGATAAGAAGCCACCATATAAATTAGAAATCGAAATGCTGAAAAACGGTACTTTTGATGAGGGGATTCTTGAAAAAATTAAAGCGCAATAAGGAGGGGGGGTATCCCCTCCTTATTTTAGTAGTTGCTGAAATAAAGTGTTTACTTGTTGCGCAGTAGCAGGGGAAGTTACTTTTGCGATTTGTTTTAAGAGTTCTAGTCGCTCATTATTATCATAAATGTTAATATTCTTTCCTTTCATAAGTAAAACAATTTGATCAGCTTGTGCAGTTGTAATTGAAACTTCATATTCTTTACTATATTTCAATAACTCTTTTGTAGAAATATGATTTAATTTTTTATTCACAATTTGTTTAATGAGATTCATCGAGTTATCCTCCTTCATACGTTCTTCTATCGAAATATATGAGTGCGTAGCTTGTACATATTCTTATAGAGTTTCTTTTTTCATGAGGAAAAGAAGCGTATGTTATAATGTAAGGACAAAACTACAGAAAAAGAATATAAGGAGGACTTATGGAACAAAAGCAACATCGAAAAGAAAGTGTTATCCATCTCATTTATCGTTTAGTAATGATTATTTTTGGGGCAGCGTGCGCGGCGGTAGCGATTGAATTATTCTTAATGCCAAATAAAATTATTGATGGTGGAATTATTGGTATTTCTCTTATATTAGATTATCTTACTCCTAATATTTGGTGGTTAAGTTTTTCTACTTTAGTTGTTATCCTCAACATTCCGTTTATGTACTCTGGGTATAAGCAAATCGGAAAAACATTTATGTTATCCTCAGCATTTGGGATTGTAGCTTTAGCATTTATTGAATCGACATTACATGCTGTTCCACCATTTACAACTGAGCCCATTTTAGCAACAGTTTTTGGTGGCCTTATTTTGGGGCTTGGTGTAGGACTTGTTATTCGTCATGGCGGATCAATGGACGGAACAGAAATTATGGGGATTTTATTAACGAAGAAATTACCGTTTTCTGTTGGTGAATTCGTAATGTTTGTGAACTTATTTGTTTTTGCATGGGCAGCATTTGTATTTGGTGTCGAACAAGCTATGTATTCTGTTATGACGTACTATATTGCATTCAAAACAATTGATACGGTAATTCAAGGTTTAGATGAAACGAAAGCAGTTTTAATTGTATCAGATCAGTATGAGGAAGTATCAAATGCCATTTTGCATCGTCTCGGTCGTGGAACTACAAAGCTTGTAGCCAAAGGTGGTTACACGGATAAAGAAAAAGAAGTTATTTATGCAGTTGTAACGCGTTTGGAAGTGACGAAGTTAAAATCAATTGTGCATGAAATTGATGAAAATGCGTTTGTTACGATTATGAGTACACAAGAAACAAATGGTGGTAAGTTTAAATCAGCTATCCACTAAAAAGTTACTTGGAATATTTTTCGAAAGCAGAGAATTTTTCTCTGCTTTTTGTTATAATAGTAAGGTTTCTTGAAAAAATAGATATAATTTAGGCAGATTGGTTTACAACTATAATAAGCTGTACTATAATTCAAATAGATATAAATCGGAATCATTCTGAATTAAAATAGGTGAGATGCTATGAATAATATATTGGAAATAGAAGGATTAACGTTTCGATATGAAGATCGAAATGTGTTAGAAAATATTAATTTGCAAGTTCCGAAGGGAGCTTTTTTAGGTTTAGTTGGGCCAAATGGTTCTGGGAAATCCACTTTACTAAAATGTTTATTAGGCGTTTTAAAGCCTAAACAAGGGAGTATTCGCTTGTTTGGTGTTGATAGCAAGAAGTTTAAAGAATGGAACAAACTTGGCTATGTATCCCAAAAGGCAAATAGTTTCAACTCTGGTTTTCCAGCAACTGTTTTTGAAGTTGTGTCAATGGGGCTCGTTTCGAAAAAAGGTCTTTTTCGCTTTTTCACGAAAGACGACAAGGCGAAGGTAGAAAAGGCGATTGCTGATGTAGGGATGAGTGAATTTCAAGGTCGCAATATTGGAGAGCTTTCTGGTGGACAACAACAACGTGTATTTATTGCTCGTGCGCTCGTTAGTGATCCTGAATTACTTATTTTGGACGAGCCTACTGTTGGGATTGATGTGAAAAATGTGGAAAGTTTTTATGAGATATTAGAGGATTTAAACAAAAGGCTTGGGATTACATTGATTCTTGTTACTCATGATATGGGGGCTGTTACCGAGAAAGTAACACATGTTGCATGTCTAAACCAACATTTACATTTTCATGGGAATGTAAAGGAGTTCCGAGAGTTAGAAGATGCAGAAATGTCCGTCTTATATGGACATCATGTCCATCGTTTAAAACACGAGCATGAGCATCACGGGAGGATATAATGATACAAGATTTTTTACAATATGACTTTTTACGTAATTCTTTATATGCAGGTATTTTAATTGGACTTGTTGCACCGCTTATCGGTGTGTTTGTTGTTATTCGTCGTTTATCTCTTATTGCAGATGCATTAAGTCACGTGACGTTATCAGGTATTGCAGCAAGTTTACTACTTGAAAAAACAATTTTTACAGGTGGCTTTTTAAATCCCCTATATATGGGGATGATTTTCTCGATTGGGGGAGCGTTACTAATTGAAAAGTTACGAACTGTATATAAGCATTATCAAGAATTAGCAATTCCGATTATTCTTTCAGCAGGAATGGGAATTGGAGTTATTTTCATTTCACTTGCAAATGGATTTAACACAGACTTATTTAGTTATTTATTTGGTAGTGTAAGTGCTGTAACGAGTACGGATTTAATTATTATTGGGATTGTAGCAATTGTTGTTATTGCGACAATTATTTTATTATATAAAGAGCTGTTTTTATTATCATTTGATGAGGAATACGCAGTATCAACTGGTCTAAGGGCAAAGTGGATTCACTTTATCTTTATTATATTAGTTGCTCTTGTCATTGCAGTATCAATGCGTGTAGTAGGTGTTCTTCTCGTATCCTCATTAATGACGTTACCAGTTGCAGCAAGTATTCGTATTGCTAAAGGATTTAAACAAACAATTTTCTTTTCCATTTTATTTGGTGAAATTGCAGTAATTGGTGGAATGTTTGCTTCGTATCAACTTGATCTAGCACCAGGTGGTACAATTGTTATGATAGCAGTTCTTATTTTAATCGGTGCGATTTTATGGAAGAAGAAAAAAACTGCATAAAGTAGGGATAGGTATGAATCTAACAGAAGCTTTACGCCTAATGAAAGAAAAAGGATACAAACATACTGGGAAAAGGGAAGAGATGCTCAGATTATTTGCAGCTCACAATCGTTATTTAACAGCAAAAGATGTTTTAGAGCATATGAAGGATGATTATCCAGGTCTTAGTTTTGATACGATTTATCGTAACTTAACGGTTTTTGCTGAGATCGGCGTTTTAGAACAAACAGAATTAAATGGTGAAAAACATTTTCGTTTTACATGTTCCATTATGGAACATCATCATCATTTTATTTGTTTAGATTGCGGGGGAACGAAAGAGATTACTTCCTGTCCAATGGATTTTATGAATAAAGATTTTAACGGTTATGAAGTAACAGGGCATAAATTTGAAATATACGGCCGTTGTCCAAAATGTGCAAAATAAAAACTCGTCGGTTATATAACTGACGAGCTTTTTTGCATAAAAAAGAAGGTTGCTCACAAATATTGTGGGCAACCTTCTTTTTATTGTTCTTGTGTTTCTTTTTCTTTATCTCTTTCAGCAGCCATTTCAGCAGCAATTACATCGATTTCTTTTTTCAGTTCTTCTACCATTGTTTCTTCTGGTACTTTACGAACAACTTGCCCTTTACGGAATAATAATCCTTCTCCACGTGCACCGGCAATACCGATATCAGCTTCACGAGCTTCACCAGGGCCGTTTACAGCGCAACCAAGTACTGCAACTTTAATTGGTACTTGCAGTGTAGAAATATATTCTTCCACTTCGTTAGCGATGCTAATTAAATCAATTTCAATACGACCGCAAGTTGGACAAGAGATAAGTGTTGCTGCATTAGATGCAAGACCGAATGACTTTAATAGTTCACGTGCAACTTTTACTTCTTCAACTGGATCAGCACTTAATGAAATACGAAGTGTGTTTCCGATGCCTTTACTTAAAATTGCTCCAAGACCAGCGGCACTTTTTACAGTTCCAGCAAACAATGTGCCAGATTCTGTAATACCTAAATGTAATGGATAATCAAAAGCGCGAGCAGCTTTTTCATATGCTTCAATTGCTAAATTAACATCAGAGGCTTTCATAGATACGATAATATCGTGGAAATCTAAGTCCTCTAAAATTTTAATGTGATGTAGTGCGCTCTCAACCATGCCATCTGCAGTTGGGTATCCGTACTTTTCTAAAATGTGACGCTCTAATGAACCAGCGTTTACACCGATACGGATTGGAATGCCGCGCTCTTTTGCTGCATTTACAACAGCTTCTACTTTATGGCGACGACCAATGTTACCTGGATTGATACGTACTTTATCAATGCCACCTTCAATTGCTTTTAAAGCAAGGCGATAATCAAAATGAATATCAGCAACAAGTGGAATGTTGATTTGTTTTTTAATATCAGCAATAGCATTTGCTGCGCGTTCATCTGGAACGGCAACACGAACAACCTGACAACCAGCTTCTTCTAAACGTTTAATTTCAGCAACTGTTGCTTCAACATCATGTGTTTTTGTTGTTGTCATACTTTGTATAATTAATTCATTATTACCGCCAATTGTTAAATTACCGACTTTAACTGGACGTGTTTTTGTACGATGAGTCATTTCATTCACGAATAGATCGCTCTCCTTATAAAAGAAGTTTCTTATTTAGTCCCTCATATCAATGATAGTATACGTGATATAGGGCTATAGAAACCGAAGTGCTCGGTTTCACTTTTACTATTGTATCAGCGCCTTTATGTAATTGACAAGGATTAAGTGATCGCTTATTGATATAACGGGAATTTATAAGTCTTTCCAATTTGAATTTTTGTAGCAGATGTACTTTTATTTAATTGTTTAAAGTCATCAATTACCTTTTCAATAGAAGGGATTTTTTTCTTATTAATTTGTTCTGTAATCGAAAGAACGGTCTCACCAGTTTTTACTTCAATTGCTTTATAAGTAACATCTGTTTCTTCCTTTTTGCTTTGTTTTGTAGTTGTTTCTTCTTTTTTTATAGTTTGAGCAGCTGTTGTTTTTTTGTATGAACTTAACATCGGTAAAGTACCGATTTTTATATCGTAATAAAATATATAACCGAGAACAAGCACGAATAAGAATATACCTAATCTCTTCATATTCTTCACTCCTTTGCTAGGAATATATGCTTGTCCAAAAAAAAAATGCCTATTTAGGCATTTTTTATCGTTCTTATTTTTCTTTCGGTTGTGGAACTTCTTTAAGTGTTAAGTATAGAACAATTAAAACAACTGCGATATAAATGAATGTTGAACCAGGTACGACGATTTTAAATAAATCCATAATCATAAAGAAGATTGTTGGAATTGTGTAACTGTAAGCAGTTAATGTCCAAACTTGTTTGTAGGATAATTTACGTTGTCCGCTCATAGCAGAACCGATGAACGCAAGTAAAGTCACGCCTACAAAAGTAATGAATAATTGGAATAGGTACACTAAAAATCCGATAACAAATAATAAAATTGGATAGATACTATCGAATAGAGAAATAAAGTCTTGTAAATCTTTTTTCTCAAGAGATGCACCTAATAAGTCGTTATAGGAATACGTTTGTGTTTGACCATTTCCCATGGAGACTACTTTATCTTTTAAAACAAATAAACCCGTTTTATTTTGATATTTTTCTAAGTCTGTTGAATTTGGATCAAATACGAAAAGGGCATTGCCATCTTCTTTTTCGATAGGTTGATCAATATCTGCTGTTAGTTCGCCATTTTCAATTTTAAAATCAGGTAAATCTTTTTCGATTACTTTATTTACCATATTAACACCGTCTTGAATAACGCTACCGTACAAGAAAGTTCTTGGAATAGTAGTGATTAAGCAAAGAAGCATAATATACAAAATGGTTTTACCGATTTTTTGAAAACGGAAAAGCGCAATATCTTTAGGCGAATATACGCTTTTTGCTAGCTGTTTAAAAATGGACATAGATTCACTTCCTTTATGTATGTATAAAGTCATTGTAACGTAGGAATCTAGAGAATCTCAAGATATATTATATTTACATATAGTGGAGATAACTAAATTTCTTTTTAATAATTTTCTTCTTTTAAATGAGAAAAATACAATTGACACTTTTCTTTTTTATATGGTAAATTTATCTTACATTTCTTAAAGGATATATCCGATAGGAATTCAATTGTTTAATATGTTATTACATACATAATTATGGACCCTTAGCTCAGCTGGTTAGAGCAGACGGCTCATAACCGTCCGGTCGTAGGTTCGAGTCCTACAGGGTCCATACCCATTTCACATGTTTATTATGTCAGCAGGAAGCTTCCTTGTAGAAGGAAGCTTTTTTTACGGAATATATGAGCATTTTAATTGAAAAGAAGTGGGAATTTTGCTACTTTAATGATAGCAAGACAATGTGATTTATTTGTTTGCACCCTATGGCAATTAGGGTAGAATGAAGTTGTATGTCACACATATGGTGGCAATACATAAACTGGGAGGAATATAACAATGGCAAAACACGAATTACCAAACTTACCTTATGCGTATGATGCTTTAGAGCCTCACTTTGACAAAGAAACAATGAACATCCATCATACAAAACATCACAACACGTACATTACAAACTTAAACGCTGCTTTAGAAGGTCATGCAGAACTAGCTGACAAAAGCGTTGAAGAATTAGTTGCAAACTTAAACGAAGTACCAGAAGCAATCCGTACAGCAGTACGTAACAATGGTGGTGGACATGCTAACCATACATTCTTCTGGACAATTCTTTCTCCAAACGGCGGGGGACAACCAGTAGGCGAACTTGCAACTGCGATTGAAGCGAAATTCGGTAGCTTCGATGCATTCAAAGAAGAATTCGCAAAAGCTGGCGCAACTCGCTTCGGTTCTGGTTGGGCTTGGTTAGTAGTAAACAATGGTGAGTTAGAAGTAACAAGCACGCCAAACCAAGATTCTCCTCTAACTGAAGGTAAAACTCCAGTTATCGGTTTAGATGTTTGGGAGCATGCTTACTACTTAAATTACCAAAACCGTCGTCCAGACTACATCGGTGCATTCTGGAACGTTGTAGATTGGAACGCTGCTGAAAAACGTTACCAAGAAGCAAAATAATTATAATAATTATAGAAAAAAGCTAGGAGAATGCTCCTAGCTTTTTTCTATGCTTTCCTTTTACATAATTGGGCTTGTCTTTGGAAGACTAGAACATGAAGTAAAGGAGAGTTGTGTATGAAGTGGAAACATATAATTGGTGACGTTGAAGTGAATCGGGATTTAGTGTTATTGCTCCTTATTGGAGGTTTATACACGCTCGCAATTTCTTTATCGAATACGTTTGTTAATATTTATTTATGGAAACAAACACAAAATTATGTGAATCTTGGCTTGTATAATTTGGCCAGCGTTGTATTGCAGCCTCTCACATTTCTTATAGGTGGGAAATTAGCGAAACGTATTGACCGCTCAATCTTGTTACGAATAGGCGTAGGCACGTTAGCAATTTTTTTTATCGTTGTTTTAGTAGCGGGAAAAAGCGCTTCTCACTATATTTTATTAATGGGGGCTCTTTTAGGAGTCGGATATGGTTTTTATTGGCTCGCGTTTAACTTATTGACATTTGAGATTACAGAACCAGAAACAAGAGATTTCTTTAATGGGTTTCTTGGACTTCTTACATCCTTCTCTGGAATGATTGGACCGATAGCGGCAGGATACACAATTTCACGTATGGCAAAATGGAGTGGTTATACTGTCATATTCTTTCTTTCATTAGTGCTATTTGCAATTGCTGTCGTTTTAAGCTTTTTTTTATCTAAGAGAGAATGTGAAGGGCGTTATGAAATTACAAAAGTATTGAAAGAGCGACGGATTGATAAAAATTGGGGGAGAATTACACGTGCTCATTTTTTCCAAGGGTTGAGAGAGGGAACATTTATTTTTGTTATTTCAGTATATGTGTACTTAGCAACCGATAGTGAGCTCGCATTAGGGAAATATAGCTTAGTCAACTCCGCTGTATCATTTGTATGTTACTACTTAGTTGCTCGTATGTTAAAGAAAGAGTGGCGAAAAAAAGCGATTTTGCTTGGAGGCATTATTTTATATGCGGTCGTATTTTTAGTTATATTCAATGTTACATACACAAAATTACTTATTTATGCAGCATGTATCGCGATCGCATACCCTATTTTACTCGTTCCGTACGGGTCAATGACATATGACGTAATTGGTAGAGCGAAAAATGCGAGAGAGTGGCGTGTAGAGTATGTAGTTGTCCGGGAATTATGGTTAAATGCTGGAAGGATTTGTTCGGTTTTAAGTTTTTTATGTGCTGTGTTATTCTTTCCGCCTGAAAAAAGTTTACCTTTCTTACTATGTATTTTAGGTGCTGGACATTTTCTTATTTATTTTGCAGTTAAAAATGTCAAATATGATGAGGGAAATGTGGGGAAAACCAGCGTTGTAGCGCAAGAAACTACTCAGAATCAAACTGAACCAGAAGGTTAACTTATCGTTTGTTTTATGCTAAAATAGAAAAAGATGTAAGACAGCAGTGAGGACACCTGTATGAAGGTGTCCCTTTCACATTACATAGCTGTTGGTAGAGGGGGTTTGTATGAGCAAGAAGCAGAAACAACAAAAGAAAAAAACTCACGTTCCTTTTCGATTAAACGTGCTGTTTTTTTGCGTATTTTTAATGTTCTCCGCGGTTATTGTAAGGCTCGGATATGTACAAATTGTTCGTGGTGAGGAATATAAGAATGAAGTAGAGAAGAAAGAGAATTCAACGATAAGTAATCCTGTACCGCGCGGGAAAATCTTTGACCGCTATGGGCGACCTGTAGTAGATAATACAGCTGTTCGTACTATTACATTTACAAAAATGAAAGGATCAACTGCAGAAGATCGCTTAGAAACAGCGAAAAAATTAGCAGAGTTGATTGAAGTACCGACAGATAAATTAACAGATCGAGATAAAAAAGATTATTGGATTGCGATGCATAAAGAGGAAGCGAAAACAAAAATTACGAGTAAAGATCGTCAAGAATTGAAAGATAACAAAATTGACGATAAAGAATTAGACGAGCGTCAACGAAGTCGTGTGACAGAAGAAGAGATTAATCAATTATCCGCAAAAGATTTAGAAATACTAGCGATTAAAAGTAAGATGGACGGCGGATATGCAATGACACCTCAAGTTATTAAAAAAGATGCTACAGAAAAAGAATATGCGATTATTAGCGAGAGCCTAGCAACATTACCAGGTGTAGATACGAATGTTGATTGGGATCGAAAATATACGTATGATGATTTATTCCGAAGTGTTCTTGGTGGGGTGTCGACGGCGGATGAAGGTTTACCGAGAGAAAGACTAGATTACTATCTTGTTCGTGATTATAATCGAAATGACCGAGTAGGGAAAAGTTATCTTGAACAGCAATATGAAGATAGCCTGCACGGTACGAAAGCAGAAGTGAAAAATATTACAGATAAAAATGGTAATATTTTAGAAACGATTAATGTATCGCAAGGACAAAGCGGTAATGACCTGAACTTAACAATTGATATGGAATTACAAAAGCGTGTGGAAGATATTCTTGCGAAAAACTTAATGAGATTTAAAGGAGCGGAACCTCTTTTAGATCGTGCTTTCGTTGTTATGACGAATCCGAAAAACGGTGAAGTGTTATCTATGGCTGGAAAACAGCTTGTTACGAATGATGAAGGAAAAACTGATGTGAAAGATTTCGCTTTAGGTACGATGACAAGCTCGTATCCTGTAGGTTCAACAGTAAAAGGTGCAACGATTCTGACAGGGTATCAAACAGGTGCAATTCAACCAGGATCGGTACAGTTAGATGAACCAATCAAATTAAAAGGTACACCGACGAAATCATCTTGGAAAACAATGGGATATATTAATGATCTTACAGCGTTAAAAATGTCTTCTAACGTATATATGTTTAAAACAGCGATGAATATTGCTAATGTTCCATATGTGAGAGGTGGTACGTTAGATATAAAACAAAAATCATTTGATACGATGCGTTACTATTTCGGGCAGTTTGGATTAGGTGTAAAAACAGGAATTGATTTACCGAATGAATCTGCTGGTCAGATGGGTAGAACAGACAATATCCCAGGGTTTTTACTTGATTATGCAATCGGTCAATATGATACGTATACACCACTTCAATTAGCTCAGTATATTTCAACAATTGCCAATGGTGGATATCGTATGCAGCCGCAAGTTGTGAAAGAGATTCGTCAACCGGCAGTGAAACCGGAGGAAGTTGGAAAAGTTGTTCATTCGATGGAACCGAAAGTGCTAAATCGTATTGATATGCCTGAATCACAAATTAAACGTGTTCAAGAAGGATTTAGACAAGTATTTAACGATTCGGGTGGTACAGCTACAAAATACTTTACAGGTGCAAAATATAAAGCTGCAGGGAAAACCGGTACAGCCCAAACTGTGTATGGCGGAGATAAAGAGATTGGTAGAAATGCAAAAGGTGAGCGTGTTCAAGTTTATAACTTAACATTAGTAGGTTATGCGCCACTTGAAGACCCTGAAGTAGCATTTTCTGTTGTTGTTCCGTGGGTACATGATGATAAGACTGGTATTAATGGATATATTAGTCGTGAAATTATGGATGCTTACTTTGATTTGAAAAACCAAGAAATAAATGGTGAAGCTCCAAAAGATGCAAAAGATAATAAAAATGAAAAAGAAGATCAAGATGAGGAATAAAAAAGTTGTAAAAAAAGCACACTATCTGAAAAGATAGTGTGCTTTTTTTTATGGTTTATGCATATCGTGTAATAAATGTGGACAAGTATAAAATATTGGAAAAAGCACGCGGTCTCACAAATGATAATTTTATATTGTGTATAGGGGGATAACTGTCTTATGGACTAATTAATTATCAGTGGAAATGAATAGCGGCTACTGATTAAAGTTTTATCTTATGTTGATTCCTGTGGAACTTTACAAAACTTTTACAAACAATTAAAACCGAATTAATAGTTTAGCAGTATTCTTATATCTGTAATCCTGTTATTTCCGGTTACTTCTAGGAGGAAGAACACGTGAAATGGATGAGTGCATCGATTAAAGTTTTTATATTATCGACATGGTTCCTTTGTTTTGGCATATCTACTGCATTTGCTGTGAACGAAATGGGAGAAGTGAGAGTTGATGGATCCTCAACGGTTTTTCCTATTATAGAAGCAGTAGCGGAGGAATATACAAAGGAGCATCCAAACGTGAAAATTTCTATTAGTGTTTCTGGAACTGGAGGAGGATTTAATCGTTTCAGTAAAGGAGAAGTGGATATAAATAATGCTTCGAGAGTAATGAAACAAATGGAAGAAAATGAAATGAAGAATAACTCCATTCAGTTTACACCCTTTGAGGTTGCTTATGATGGTCTTACGATTGTTGTAAATCGTCACAATACTTGGGTAGACAATATGACAGTAGACGAGTTACGTCTCTTATGGAGTGAAGATGGAAGAGAGAAGCGATGGTCGCAAGTTCATTCAACATGGCCACGTGCACAAGTGAAGTTTTATGCACCAGGTGTAGACTCTGGTACTTATGATTATTTTCAAAATGTCATCTTACAAAATCGTCGCATTGTAAAAAAAGTCTCTTTGTCTGAAGATGATCAAGTTATTATGCAAGGAGTAATGCATGATAAAAATGCCATTGCTTTTGTAGGATATGCTTATTATATGGCCAATCGAGATAGGGTGAAAGCGATAAAAGTGAACGGTGTATTTCCGACGAAAGAGACTATTCAATCAGGTGATTATAAGCCGTTATCTAGATCGTTATTTACTTATGTGAATGATGCATCTATCCGACAAAAAATAAATGTAGCAAATTATGTTGAGTTTATGATCAAACATGTTGGTAACCTCGCTGAAGAGGTTGGATATGTAAAATTACGAAAAGAAAAATATAATGAACAGCTGCGAATGTTAACAGAAATCAAAAGGTAATGTCAGGGTGGAAAGGGGTTTTCATCTTTGGCTCATAATGACAAAAGTCAAATTACATTTTCTGTACAACATTTGATTGAAAGAAATACAAAACAAAGAAAAAAAACGCAGCGAATCAATCAAATAGTTCCATTATTATTAAAAATAATTGCTAGTGTGTCTATTGTGACGACAATTGGAATTATTTTTACGTTGGCAAATGAAACAATGATGTTTTTTCAAAAAATATCATTATACTCCTTTTTGACGGAGAAAGAATGGTTACCGTTTTTTGAAGATCCTAAATTCGGTATATTACCACTTATATGTGGAACAGTCCTTGTAACAGCAATCGCCATGTTTGTAGCAATTCCTATCGGTTTAGCGTGTGCTGTATTTTTGAGCGAATACGCTTCAAATGGTGCGCGAAAAATATTAAAGCCGATGTTAGAACTATTAGCAGGTATCCCGACAATTGTATATGGTTTTTTTGCATTAACAGTTGTCACGCCACTTTTACAACGAATGATACCGGATTTACAGTTTTTTAATGCAATTAGTCCAGGAATCGTGATTGGATTTATGATGATACCTACAGTTGCATCTTTATCTGAAGACTCGATGAGAGCTGTGGCGAAAGGAACGAAAGAAGCCTCGTTAGCGCTCGGTGCGACTCGGTTTGAGATGGTAAAACAAGTAGTGTTTCCCGCAGCTTTTACAGGAATTATGGCAGCGATTATATTAGCGGCTTCTAGGGCAATCGGTGAAACAATGATAGTTGTAATTGCAGCGGGATCCACACCGAATGTATCGCTGGATCCGACGCACTCTATTCAAACGTTAACAGCCTATATTGTGCAAGTGAGTTTAGGCGATGCTCCGCATGGAACGATTGCTTATTACAGTATGTATGCCGTAGGCGCAACGTTATTCTTGTTTACTTTTATAATGAACATCATTTCGCAGTATATTGTGCGCCGTTTTAGGAGGGTGACATAATATGCGAATGTTGAATCATAAAAAAATACAAGAAAATATGGCATCACGTTTTTTTAAAGATCGAATTTACAAATTGTTATTTTATATAGCAATTTTGTTTTCAATCGTAATTTTGCTTATTTTGCTTTTTCAAATTTTTGAAAAAGGGTTAAGCTATCTTTCAATAGATTTCTTTACAAACTTCGCTTCACGTAATCCGAAAGAAGCCGGGATTGCTGCAGCTTTGTCGGGGACAATATTATTTATGAGTATTGTTATACCGGTCTCGTTTATATTTGGAGTCGGGACTGCCCTTTATTTAGAGCAATATGCGAAGGAATCTATATTTAAAAAGGTAATAGAAATTAATAATCAAACGTTAGCAGGAGTACCTTCCGTTGTATTTGGATTACTTGGCTTAACTATTTTTGTATATGCTCTTCATTTAGGCGAGAGTATTGTTGCAGCGGCGCTGACGATGAGTTTGCTCGTCTTACCGACAGTTGTTGTAGCTAGTCAAGAAGCGATACGATCTGTACCAAGTTCATTATTAGAGGCTTCTTACGGATTAGGTGCTACGAAGTGGCAAACGATGTATCAAATTGTATTGCCAGTAGCTTTCCCAGGAATTATAACGGGTTGTACGTTAGCGGTATCAAGAGCAATTGGAGAAGCGGCACCGTTGTTAGTAATCGGAGCATTAGCGTTTGCAAATTATGTTCCATTTAGTATGTTTGATAGATTTACAGTTTTACCAATTCAAATTTTTAATTGGATGAGTAGACCACAAGAAGAATTTCAGTATGTAGCAGCAGCTGGGATGATTGTTTTGCTAGGTCTGTTACTCTTTATCAATATATTTGTCTTATGGTTACGGAATCGAAAATAAGTTGGAAGTGGATGAAAGGGGAATTCAAATGGTAGCAACAGTAGTAAATGTACAGGTGAAAAACGAAGAGAAAATCCAGACTGCTCCAAAAAAAGTAGTATTTGATACGAAAAACCTAAATTTATGGTATGGAGAAGACCATGCTTTAAAGGATATTAACTTAAGTATTCATGAGAATGAAGTTACAGCAATTATTGGACCAAGTGGTTGCGGTAAATCAACGTACTTAAAAACATTAAATCGTATGGTAGAGTTAGTACCGATCGTTCGAACTACAGGCGTGATTGAATATAGAGAACGTAATATATTTGATAAATCGTATCCAGTTGAAGAATTACGCACACATGTAGGAATGGTGTTCCAAAAGCCAAATCCATTTCCAAAATCTATTTATGAAAATGTAGCATATGGACCGAAAATCCACGGTGTTCGTGATAAAAAAACGTTGGACGAAATTGTTGAAAAAAGTTTACGCGGGGCAGCAATTTGGGATGAATTAAAAGATCGTTTGCATGATAACGCATACGGTTTATCTGGTGGACAGCAACAACGCTTATGTATTGCACGTTGCTTAGCGATTGAACCAGACGTTATTTTAATGGATGAACCAACATCGGCGTTAGATCCAATTTCGACGTTAAAAGTAGAAGAATTAATTCAAGAGTTAAAGAAAGACTTTAGTATTGTAATTGTAACGCATAACATGCAACAAGCAGCGCGTATTTCAGATAAAACAGCTTTCTTCTTAAGTGGGGAAGTTGTGGAGTATACAGAGACAAATAAATTATTCACAACCCCTTCAGATAAGCGTACAGAAGACTATATCACAGGACGATTCGGTTGATATCGCTAGCAAGGCTAAGAGAAAATGCCCTCTTAACAGAGGGCATTTCTTATTTTTACCTCATTTTAATAGAGAATTAAAACTTCTCCTATCTTACTGCTTATGGCAAGTATAAGAGGTTAAATAGGAGATTTATATAAAATGGCACATAATATTGAGGGGGAAGAAACGATGGTAAGAGAACAGTTTCAGTGTGATTTAAAAACGTTACAGCAAAAGGTAATTGAGCTTGGTGAATTAGCAAAGGAAGCTTTATTAATTGCTATGGAAGGTCTGCATACAAGAGATGTAGAGAAAGCGTTAGAGGTCATTGATGGTGATTACCGCATGGATAATTTAGAAGAGGAAATAAACGATCTTGCTCTTATGCTTATTACGAAGCAACAGCCTGTAGCAAGTGATTTAAGAAGAATTTTTATTTCAATTAAAACAGCGACAGATTTAGAGCGTATTGCAGACCATGCTGTTAATATTGCGAAATCCACAATTCGTCTTGGAGAAAAAGAAGTAACAGTTAGTTTGCAAAATCTTGATGAAATGTTTGCGATTGCTCATAAGATGCTAAATTTAGCATTGGAAGCATACGAACAAGAAAATTTAACTTTTGCTAAACAAATTGCTGAGATGGATGATTCAGTTGATGAAATATATGGGAAGGCAATTCGTGAATTTATATCCTCGATCCCTGAACAACCAGAGGCTATTACACAAATTACACAATTATCCTTTGTTGCAAGATATATTGAGCGTGTAGCAGATCATGTTACAAATATTGCTGAGAATGTATTTTATTTAGTAAAAGGAAAGCATTATTTATTGAATGAATAGGAAGGAAAGTAGGTGATGAGAAATCACCTGCTTTTTTTAGTCAAAACATGACAAAAAAAGCTCATTGTTTCCTTTAGTTTATGATGATAAGATGTATCATAATATAATGGGAAAATTAGTATTATTGGTTTTTATTCAGTGCTTTTTTACTAAGTTAATAGTAAGCGCTTTCTTTGTTGTTTGAGGGTGATAAAAATAACCCTTCTTATTAAAGTTTCATTTTATATGGAAGAAGATTATAAGAAGAGATTTTCCATAGCACAATGATTTGTTGAAACAATCAAGCTTATATTGCTAGTTCATGTGGGATAGAGAATATACATATGGTGTATGGATTTATTGAACATTATATAAGTGGAGGCTGAAGTATATGAAGGGGGTTATTTTAGCTGGAGGAAAAGGAAGACGCCTTAGACCATTAACATGTAATACTCCAAAGCCGATGTTGCCATTATTAGAAAAACCAGTTTTGGAATACAATATTGAATTGTTACGTCAGCATGGTATTCGTGAAATTGCAATTACAGTTCAATATATGAGTGCGGCCATTAAGCAATATTTTGGCGATGGTAGTAAATGGGGAGTTAACTTGTACTATTTTGAAGACTCCCCTCCACTTGGAACGGCAGGAAGTATTAAACAAGCGGAAAACTTTTTAGATGAAACATTTGTTGTTATAAGTGGAGATGCATTAACTGATTTTCAATTATCAGAAGGAATTGCGTTTCATGAACAAAAGAAAAGAATGGTAACTATGTTTGTAAAGGAAGTAGAAAACCCACTCTCATTCGGTTTGGTTGTAATGAACAAAGAGCAAGAGGTTACACGATATATAGAAAAACCGAGCTGGAATGAGGTAATCTCCAATATTGTGAATACAGGGATTTATATTATGGAGCCAGAAATCTTTTCTTACATACCACCCCGAGAATTTTTTGATTTCAGTCAAGATGTGTTTCCATTATTAGCAAATAAGAACGCGTTATTTGCATATTTGTCAGAAGGTTATTGGTTAGATATCGGTACATTTGATCAATATCGACAAGCACAATTTGATTTGTTAACGAAAAAATTGCAAGTACCTATTCCTTATACGGAAGTGTTACCGATGGTATGGATGGGAGAAGGTGTGACGATTGGAAAAGGGACGAAAATTCATGGCCCATCTTTTATTGGAGAAGGAGCAAAGATTGGTGCGGGGGCTGTAATTGAGCCGTACTCTATTATCGGGAAAAATAGTATTGTTTCAAGTTACTCTCATCTTCAAAAAAGTATTGTTTTTGCAAATGCTCACATTGGGGAGTATTGTGAGCTATTAGAAACGACAATAGGAGAGCATACAATGGTTGAAGATGACGTTACGTTGTTTCAAAAAAGTATTGTAGCGGATCATTGTCATATAGGGAAGAGTACGGTCATTAAGCAAAAAGGAAAATTATGGCCTTATAAGGCCATTGATAGTCATTCGATAGTAGGATCGGCTGGTGTTCAAGAAAGTGAAAAAAGCGCTGGCTGGTTACAAAAAAGCCGTATTGTAGGGAGAGGGAATGTTGAGATTACTCCGCAATTTATTGTAAAAGTGGCGATGGCGTATGGATCTCTTTTCGGAAAAGGGGAAAGCATACTAATTGGGAGTCAAGAACATATAGAAACAACTTCTTATAAAAATTTATTTTTACATGCTATTCATGGTATCGGGATTCATACGATGGAATGTAAAGAGATGAACGAGTCACTTTTTCAGTATAGCATTCATAATTTGCAATGTGCAGGTGGGGTTTTCGTTCAAGTGGAAAATGAAAAAGAAGTTGTTATAAAGCTGTATGGTAAGGATGGGATGCTGTTAACGTATAAGCAGCAAAAAGCAATAGAACAAGTATATATGTCCGAGTCGTTTTATTACGTATGTGAGAAAGAAATGGGACAAAATACGCCAGTCCACGTTTCTTTAAATGACTATATAGAAGCTGTATTAGAATGCATTGATATTGAACAAATACAAAAACAAAAGTTTCATCTTCTTATTAATAAGAGAAATGATATGTTACAACATTTACTTATGCTCTTTCTTCAAAGGCTTGGGTGCACAGTTACATGGATTTATGCGGGCGAACAAAAAGATCATGTGAAAGCTTTGATGAAATCAAGTAAAGCGAATATGGCGCTTATGTTTTCTGAGCAAGGAAATTATTTCGAGTTATATGATAATCATAGTAATATTTACCAAGGTACAGATTTTGAAGAAATAGATCTTCCTGACTTATTACTGGAATCAAAAGGGAATATTTACCCAATGTCTTTGAAATTAGGAGAATGTTACCTTCTATTTTATATACATGATGAAAAAAAGGCGTTTCAAGTAAAGTGGAAACGAGATATTTTATATCGAATTGGAAAGTTATTCGAGTTAATAGCACTGCAAGAAAAGGCGTTTCTTAGCATAGTAGAGCAATCACCGCCGCTTTATTTACTTTATGATGAAGTTGTGTGTTCATGGAACGAAAAAGGGAAAGTGATGAGGAAATTATTGGCCGATATGGAAAGAAAGGAAGAAGGTATATTTGAAGGAGTGCAGTTCAAATATACCGAAAAAGAGTGGTCTTATATCGTTTCTGATACAAAACAACCAAAATTTTTGGTGTATTCACATGCTAGAAATCCAGTGATAGCAAGGGAAAATATGAAAAATCTTATAGAAAAAATTAGACAATATCAAAAGGTGTAGAATTTTTATTTTAAAAGTGGTATTATGGTATAGTCTGATTTAAGTTATTAGTACTGGAGGGAAATAAGAATGCGTGTGAATATTACTCTAGCATGTACAGAATGCGGAGATCGTAACTATATCTCAAAGAAAAATAAACGTAACAACGCTGAGCGTATCGAGCTTAAAAAGTATTGCAAGCGTGACAAGAAGTCTACGTTACACCGTGAAACAAAGTAAGCAGTAGGAATATTTTCCTACTGTTTCTTTTTTTATTCGATTCCTATATTAAAAGTGATACACTATCATCATAGAGTAAAGTGTCACTGTAGGGGGGAAGATGTGTGAAAGAAGAGAAAATACGTTTACGTAAAAAAATAATAGAACACATGAATTCTTTATCGGAAGAACAGTATACAACTTTATCAGAGCAAATCGCAGTTTCGTTGTATGCGCAAAAAGAGTGGGTTGAAGCTGAAACAATTGGAATCACTCTTTCAATGGAAAATGAAGTGAATACATATCCTATTATCGAAAAAGCTTGGGAAGAAGGAAAGAAAGTTGTAGTTCCGAAGTGTAATAAAGGAACAAGAACAATGTCCTTCCGGCAAATTAGTAATTTTGATCAATTAGAAACAGTGTATATGCATTTGCGTGAACCGATTCCATCGCTTACTGAAGAAGTGAATGCGGATGAAATTAACCTTCAAATCGTACCAGGCGTAGCTTATACAGAGCGAGGAGAACGGATTGGATACGGCGGGGGCTATTATGATCGTTATCTCGTGCATTATAAAGGGAAAACGCTATCATTAGCTTATGATTTTCAAATGGTAAAACAAATTCCAGTGGAACCATTTGATAAAAATGTAGAAAAAATTATTACAGAAAAAGGAACAATGGTTATAAATGGGCTTGTATAGACAAATAAAAATTGACGAGACTTTTTCTTCTTGATTATAATAAAATATGTGAACGTTTTCTTATTATAATTTTTTATAGTAAGTGAGCATAGAGGGTGATGAAATGGTATCTATTTATGATATTCAGCAATTGCTAAAGAAATTTGGTACGATTATTTATACGGGTGATCGAATTGCAGATTTGCAATTAATGCAAGATGAGCTACGTGAATTAAATCAGTCACAGCTAATCGATCCACAAGACTATCAAACAGCTTTATTTTTATTGAAGCAAGAAATTCAAAAAGAGCTAAATAAGAATTAGATAAAGGTAGGTAAGCAACATGGAAGAGAAATGGTTAGTTGGTGTTGACCTTGGTGGTACAACGATTAAATTAGCATTTATTAATGTATACGGTGAAATTTTACATAAGTGGGAAATCCCTACGAATACAAATGAGCAAGGAAAACATATTACACTTGACGTAGCGAAGGCAATTGATAAAAAATTAGAAGAGTTAGGCGAATTAAAAAGCAAGTTAATTGGTATTGGTATGGGAGCTCCTGGTCCTGTGCATGTAGCATCTGGAATGATTTATGAAGCGGTTAATTTAGGGTGGAAAAACTATCCATTAAAAGATTTACTAGAAGTAGAAACAGGGTTACCTGTTGTAATTGATAACGATGCAAACTTAGCAGCGCTTGGCGAAATGTGGAAAGGTGCTGGCGAAGGAGCAAAAGATTTAATTTGTATGACGCTTGGCACTGGTGTCGGTGGTGGTGTAATCGCCAATGGTGAGATTGTACACGGTGTAAGTGGTGCTGCTGGTGAGATTGGACATATTACAGTCGTTACAGAAAATGCTTTCCCATGTAATTGCGGAAAATCTGGTTGTTTAGAAACAGTAGCTTCTGCAACGGGTATTGTGCGTGTTGCTATGCAGAAAATACAAGAGACTGATAAAGAAAGCATGTTACGTTCTATGTTAGCAGAAGAAGGACGTATTACATCAAAAGATGTTTTTGAAGCGCACGGACAAGGTGATGAACTAGCAAATGAAGTAGTAGAAAAAGTAGCTTCTTATTTAGGATTAGCTGTAGCGAATCTTTCTAGTACGTTGAACCCAGAGAAAATTGTTATTGGTGGAGGCGTGTCTAAAGCTGGAGATGCACTATTAGAACCAATTCAAAGTTATTTCGAGCAATATGCTTTCTCACGTGCTGTAAAGAGTACGAAGTTAGCCATTGCAACACTTGGTAATGATGCAGGTGTTATTGGAGGAGCTTGGCTTGTAAAAAAGCACAAATACGAAGCGAAGATGATATAAGTTGTGAAATGTGAAAAGAGGAAGGGGGAAACCCTTCCTCTTTTTGCGTAAAATCTTGATGAAGAATAACATGTAAGTGAATTAAGCTGCTGGCGGATACCCGTTATATAGAACAGTCATGATCGTAAACCATCCGAAAACGAGTACAGTCGCAATTGCAAAGCCGCCTGCGAAAAAGTTCTTTTCGCGAAGTGTTCTAAGCGTAGCAAAAACAGCTAACAGAGTGACAAGCGTAAAAATAATAACAAGGCCCATACAATATCCTCCTCTGTCTACCTATTCTTAAATATGAGTTTTTAGAATATTTACTCTTTTACATTGTACATGTTTTAAAAATGATTGTCGAGATAGCATCCTTTCTTTTCCTAAGAGAAAGAAATGTTGTATCATTAAAAGTAAGTTTAATAACTGGAGGAGATTTTCATATGAAATGGACACAAATGCCGTTAGGACCATTACAAACAAATGCTTATATTTTAACGAATGATCAAAATGAGTGTATTATCTTTGATCCTGGTCATGAAGGAGAGAAGCTCGTTACATATTTACAAGAAGAACAATTAAAACCACTGGCGGTTTTATTAACGCATGCCCACTTTGATCATATTGGTGCTGTTGATGCGGTAAGAGACGCTTTCCATATTCCTGTATACGTACATAAAGAAGAAGCAGATTGGTTAGGAGATGGAACTGTAAATGGCTCTCAAATTTTTATGATGAACCGTAGTATTACAGCTAAGCCAGCGGATCATATTATTGATGCAGAAGGTACATTAACAGTCGGTTCATTTAATTTTGAAATTTTTGAGACGCCAGGACACTCTCCAGGAAGTATTTCTTATTATAGTAAAGAGGCGAATGCAGTGTTCTCAGGAGATGTATTATTCCAAATGAGTATTGGAAGAACTGATTTACCTGGTGGAAGTTTTGCTGAATTAATTGGAAGTATTGAAGAGAAATTATTCGTATTGCCAGATGAAACAGCGGTGCTATGTGGACATGGTCCAGAAACAAGTATCGGTTTTGAAAAAGAAAATAATCCATTTTTACAATAAGGAGTCATTATGGGGATGGAGCTCATTTTAAGAGAATGGATGGGGAAAGAGAAAGATTATTCGATTTCATATAGTACGTATATGAACCTCGTATTGTATGCAGAAGGGCATGGCTATTATATGAAGGACCGTGAAAAGATTGGAAGACAAGGCGATTTTTTTACAAGTAGCAATGTATCCTCTGCTTTTGCAAAAACATTTGCTAAGTTTTTTATTCGTCTTGTTGAGAATGATGAAGTCGCTCCAAATATTTGTGAGATTGGCGGGGGAACAGGAAAGTTTGCCTATGATGTTTTACAAGAATGGAAGCAATTATCTCCGGAAACCTTTATTGATTTAAACTATTCAATGATTGAAGTGAGCCCTTTTCATAGAAAATTACAACAAGAGAATCTGTGCTCATTTTCTAATGTATCGTATTATGCATCTTATAGTAAAATGGGAGAGTCATTCGAAGGAATTCTTTTTTCGAATGAGTTATTTGATGCATTTCCTGTTGAAGTAATTGAGAAGAGAAATGGAATGTTGTATGAAGTACGTATTACGTATACAGAGGAAGGGAACCTTGCTGAAGTATGTAGACCGTTAGATAAAAGAATCGGTCGCTACTTACTGAAATATAACATTCATATTGCAGAAGGGCAGCGTTTTGAGGTGCCAATTGCGATGGAAGATTATATAAAAGGAATTGCAAAATGGTTTCAAAAAGGTATATGTATTACAGTTGACTATGGATACACAAAAGCAGAATGGACGTACCCTGCGCATCGAGAAGGAAGTTTACGTGGGTATTATAAGCATAAGTTAATACGTAATCCTTTAGCGTATCCAGGGGAAATGGATCTTACTACTCATATTCATTGGGATGAGTTAAAGGAGATTTTTAACCTTCAGGGAATGAGTGCAGTATGGCATAAGAAGCAATCTGAGTTTTTGTTAGCTGCAGGAATATTAGAACAGCTTACGAGTCATCAAGATACGAATCCTTTTTCTGAAACTCAAAAACAAAATCGAGCAATTCGTTCTATGATTTTGAACGGAGGATTAGGGAATGCCTTTGATGTTGTTATACATACGAAAGACATACAGAATTTACATCTGAATCGGTATTTAACAATATAAAAAACAAGACACAGCATATTTCTGTGTCTTGTTTTTTAATACGACGTATGTAGTATTATATATTTCCTCTCATGATATATATTTATATTAAAGATATGAGATGAAAAATATAGAATACGTTCTTTTTCTCTGTTTATTAGTCCCTAACCTAATAATACGCGAACGAGTTGAATAATTGTTTCGTTTTCTACTTTGTAGTAAATTTCTAATCCTTTTCTTTCACTAGAAACGATTTTAGCACTTTTTAATTTTGCTAAATGCTGTGAAATTGTAGACTGTGGCATGTTTAAGCCAGTGTACATTGTAGAAACGTTGCTTGGACCACGCTCGATTAATCCTTTTACGATACATAAACGAACTGGGTGAGCAAGTACTTTCAATAATTCTGCATTGCTTTCATAAAGTTCTATTTCTTTTTGAAAGGTTTCTAACATGTTCTTTTCCACCTCCGTGTGAGCTGTTATACCATACTATACATACCAAAAAATTAAAGAAAAGAAAACAGTTGTTGCAGAAAAAATTTCCTAAAGTAAAGAAATTGTAAGAAAAGAGACCCTGATGTAAATAAAATGGATAAATTAGCACAGTTTTGTAAAATGACGCTTTTGGGCGAAAATTTTGATGCGTTTTAAAAATTGAAAGATATAGATATATTTGTAACACAATTTTATCATGATTTTCTTATTCTTTCAAATGAATATACAAAATTTTTAAAATAATATGACAAAGGAATTATAATGCTATATATAGAATATAAAACAGGTTAAAAGAAGCCCGATGTAATCAGCTTTTTTATGAGGATAATGAGACACTTGAGTGTAGCTGATTAATCTTAGAATGATCAAGTCATTCGTCATTTATGCTAGAGCTCATCTTTTAGCAACTTTAAAAATCTGTGATTCCATATATTCTCATAAAAGTCAATTGTCTCTTTTGCGGACATAAATGGATTGTTTAATGTAGAAGTTATTTTAGGTGCCATAAAGTTTTCGTACCCTAGTCCGTGAGCAAATTTAATCGTAGCATCCATACAGTACTCTGTTTGGGCGCCACAAAATTCAATACGATGTACAGATAATTGATCTAAAATTTCTTTTAAGTTTGTTTTATAAAATGAATTTGCATGTGTTTTTCTCACAAAGAAATCTTGGTCTTGAACATCTAAATCAGTATGAATAGCCCAAAGTTCTTTTTCGGGTACTAAATCATCATCACAATGTTGAACAAAAATGATTGGTTTATTTGATTTTCTGTATGAAGAAATTCTTTTATTTACTTTTGTAAGCAAGTTTTGTAAATCAAATAAATGCTCTCCGCTATAACATACCCCATTTTGTAAATCGATAACGATTAAAATATCAGAACAAGTATCCATTATTTTTACCCCCTTTTATTTCTTAATATATCGATAAAACCATTATTTGTAAATAAGTGATGTGCTTTTATCCCACTATTTGTGGGAGGCGGGCTGCCCGTAAACGCCCGATTGGTGAAGGCTAATAATGAGTGGGAATGAACAAAACCCCCAATGATTAAATTTTTGTACAGAGATAATAAAGTAGTTTCATTTACAATAAAATTCTTTAAAAAACAATAAAGTTGTTTTATTATAATTGGGGTAGAGTCAAGAAAATACACATTTACAACGATAAGTATTTTGATACAAGTCTTATGAGACATTATGAGGTCTAATTGAAAGGTGATTGGATTATGTACCGATAGGTTTTACTCTATTGAGATTGTGAAGTTTCCTACTTAAACTAACGGGGCAGGTTAGTTAGATAAAGGGATATTTGGATTAAGATAGATGTAAGTAGAAAAACTACTAAAGTAATAAAATTTGCTTCAGTAAAATAAGGTATATTATATTTGTTGAATAGATTCTCTGTAAAGACAAGAAAAGTAGGTGAACAAAGTGGGCAAATATCAATTAGATTACAAAAGTCAGGTAGCTGTGGCAAAGTTTCATGAAAAACAGACGCCTGCCAAATTTGATAAAAAGCAGCAACTTGAAAAATTGCGTGCGGAGTATTTGAAAAAGAAGCAAAAACAAACAGATAAATAATATGTTTTGTTTGTCTGATTGTTTTGTATTCGGTGTAAACAAAAGGAAATAGGTAAGTTATTCATCGTTCAAATATATACAGGCTATTTTTTCAAACATCTTTCTTAATGAACTAACGCATGCGTTAGTTCATTAAGAATAAATAAAAAAGTCGATTCCTTGAGAGGGGAATCGGCTTTTTTTAATAAGTGATATTTCCTTAGCGTTGTAAATCCGCATTTTCCTGACGCTACCCCTCATTAGACTAACGAGGAGGATGGTTGAAGAAGACAAAAAAATTTGAGTACAAAAAGAAAAAACACTAAAAAGAAGATATGAAAACTTAATCTCATATCTTCTTTTCTCTCTACGCATTTACAGGTTCTTCTACATAAGAGAGGGCATTTTCAAAATCGGATATTAAATCGTTAACATTTTCAAGACCGACTGATAAGCGAAGTAATGAATTAGAGATACCTCTTTCATCACGAGCTTTTTGCGACAGTGCGGCGTGGGACATTTTAGCTGGGTAGGAAAGAATCGATTCGACAGCTCCTAAACTCACTGCAAAAACAGGTAATTTTACTTTTGATAAAAATTGGCGGAGTGCATCTTCTGACTGCAAAGTAAACGATAAGACCGCTCCAGCTGACGTTGCTTGAGATTGTTGAATATTAAATCCAAGATGTGTTTGTAATCCCGGATAATAGACATTTTGTACTTTAGCATGCTCTTGTAAATAGTGTGCAATTTTATTGGCATTTGCAGCTGAGTGCTCAAGACGTACATGTAATGTTTTTAGACCGCGAAGTACGAGAGAACAATCTTGAGGTCCTAAAATAGCGCCAAATGCATTTTGTAAAAATCCAAGCTTTTGAGCGAGTTCGGCATCTTTTACGACCGCTAATCCGGCAGTAACATCACTGTGACCAGCAATAAATTTTGTAGCACTATGAAGAACGACATCGGCGCCAAGATCAAGTGGCTTCTGGAATAATGGTGTCAAAAAAGTATTATCAACAAATGTAAGAGCACCAATAGATTTTGCGAGTTTAGAAACCTCGCGAATATCTGTTACTTTTAAAAGTGGGTTAGATGGTGTTTCTACATAAAAGAGTTTCGTATTCGATTTAATATTTTGCTTTATTTCTTCTAAATTGGTCATATCAACAAATGTATGTGAAACACCGTAACGGGAGAGTACTTCAGTTATAATTCGATAAGTGCCTCCGTATACGTCTTCTGAAATGAGAACGTGATCGCCTTGTGAAAGAAGGAGAAAAGCAGTAGAAATCGCTGCAATGCCTGAGGCAAAGGCGAATCCTTTTGTTCCGCCTTCTAATAAAGCAATGATATCTTCCAGAGCTTCACGAGTTGGATTTCCAGATCGGCTATAGTCGTATTTGCCAAAAGTATCTACATCAAACTGGTGAAATGTTGATGTGTTATAAATGGGAACGTTAACAGCTCCTGTTTGTGCATCGTGTTTATATTGGTTGTGTAGTAAGAGTGTATCTATAGAATAACTCATATTCTCACACCTTCTTTTACAAGTTTAATGGCTTGATTTAAGTCTTGAATTAAATCATTACTGTTTTCAATGCCGACGGAGAATCGAAGAAGACGATTACATACACCGTTCGCCGTTCTGATTTCTTCTGGAATATCAGCATGTGTTTGCGTTGCTGGATAAGTCATTAAACTTTCTACACCACCAAGACTTTCGGCAAATGTGATTAAGGATAAAGATTGTAAGAATGGATTAATCCAAGCTTCATCTTTAAGTCGGAATGAAATCATACCGCCTCTCCCTGGATAAAAGACATCTGTCACACCATCCTCATCATTTAAATAAGCAACAACTGCTTTCGCATTTTCTTCATGTTGTTTCATGCGAAGCGCTAAAGTTTTCATACCACGAATTAATAGCCATGAGTCAAATGGGCTTAAGACAGCACCGGAGGCATTATGATAATGAGCGATTTCCTCACAAAGTTCCTTTCCTTTTGCAACGACAAGTCCACTTAATACATCATTATGCCCACCTAAATATTTCGTTGCACTATGAAGTACGATGTCAGCACCTTCTGTTAATGGCTGCTGTATATAAGGCGTGTAGAATGTATTGTCTACGATAAGAAGTAGTCTGTGTCTTTTCGCTACAGTTGCGACAGCGGCAATATCAGTAACTTGCATTAATGGATTAGTCGGAGTTTCTATGAAAATAGCCTTCGTTTCAGTTGTGATAGCTTGCTCAATTTGTTTAATAGATTGTGTATTTACGTATCTACATCGAACATTCCACTTTTTTTCGTGTTCGGAAAATAAGCGATACGTTCCCCCGTATAAATCTTCGGATACAATAAGTTCATCTCCAGAACGGAATAATGAAAGGACGAGGAGAACAGCTGCCATACCTGAACTACAGGCATAACCTTGTTGGCCATATTCTAAGTCTGCGATTGCCTGTTCTAAAAGACCACGAGTTGGATTTCCAGTTCGTGAATAGTCAAAGCCGGTAGATTTACCAAGTCCTTCGTGACGATAAGCGGTTGAGAAATAAACGGGTGGATTAACAGTTCCTGTTGTAGTTTCGCTACGATTTCCGATTTGTGCTAGTTTTGTTTCGATAGTTGACATGTAAAAATTCCTCCTTTTTAAATTGAACCAGTAGTTGAATATAAAATAAAAAAAGCCTTCTAAGAAGAAGGCTTTCGGATTGAATAGAGTCTTCTTCTCATCTGTCAAATCTTTCACAATTTGCTGGAATTAGCACCTTATTAACAAATGTTAATGGTTGCTGAGGCGTCATAGGGCCAGTCCCTCTACCTCTCTAGATAAGAATGTTCGTATGAAATTTTTATTATGTTTTTAACTTTACAACAAAAGTTAATTGAATTGCAACTTTATTTTAAATAATTTTTATTTTTCCGCAAGTGTCATTGACTTTTATATTTGTGCATGCTAAATTTATAAAAAATTAACAAACATTGTTAAAAGGGGAACGCATTTCCTTTTAGCTACATAAATAAAATAATAAAGACAACTCTTATTGAGAGCGGTGGAGGGAAAGGCCCTGTGAAACCCGGCAACCTTCAAACGAAATGTTTGAAACGGTGCTAATACCTGCAAAACGCATGTTTTGCATAATAAGAGGCGGAACAATTATGTCCCCCTCTTCAAAGTGAAGAGGGGGTTTTTATATTGATAGAAATGAGGGAGATTCGTGAAATTACTAGATTTATTATCAAAAGGAATTGTAATAGGTGATGGTGCGGTTGGAACGTTATTACATTCACATGGTTTGCAAAGTAGTTTTGAAGAATTGAATGTATCTGATCCAGACCTAATTATATCGATTCATAAACAATATGTAGCTGCTGGTGCAGATGTGATTCAAACAAATACGTATGGAGCAAATGAGGCGAAATTACGTATGTATGGCTTAGAAAATCAAGTTGTTCAAATTAATAAAGCGGCAGTGAAGCTTGCGAAAGCATCTGTTACAAACAGAAATGCAATTTTAGGAACAATCGGTGGTATGAAACATATCGGAGCTGTCACAACGACTGATATGGAGCGAGAATTTATGCTACTTGAACAGGCAGGTGCTTTACTAGAAGAACAGGTTGATGGATTACTATTAGAAACTTTTTACGATGAATTTGAATTACTTCATGCCGTTAAAGTATTGCGTAAGCAAACGAATATTCCGATTGTTGCTCAAGTAGCGTTACATGAAGCAGGTACGACTCAAAATGGAAATGATGTCAATGAAATATTAAAGCAGCTTATAGATTACGGTGCAAATGTTGTTGGATTGAACTGTCAACTAGGACCACTTCATATGACGGAAGCTTTCAAAATGATATCGATTCCGCAGAATGGCTATTTATCAGCATACCCAAATGCAGGTCTCCCAAATTATGTGGAGGGACGTTACGTATATGAGGGAAGCCCAGCTTATTTCGAAGCGATGACACCGAAATTTATTGAGCAAGGTATTCGGTTATTGGGTGGTTGTTGTGGTACGACTCCAGAACATATTCAAAGTATGAAGCGCACTGTTGCGAATGTTACACCTGTAATAGAAAAAGACACGATTCAAAGACCGAAAGTAGTTCATACACACGAGAAGCGTTCGAAGGCACAGGTTACTCTTGCGGAAAAGGCAAAAAAACAAACGACAGTTGTAGTGGAATTAGATCCGCCGAAAACGTTAGATACACAGCGGTTTTTTGAAGGAGCAAGAGCGTTAAAAAGAGCGGGAGCAGACGCTATTACTCTAGCAGATAATTCATTAGCATCGCCTCGTGTTTCGAATATGGCAATGGGCGCATTATTAACGAAGCACGATATTCCAGTATTGACACATTTAACGTGTAGAGACCATAACGTCATTGGACTACAATCTCATTTACTAGGTTTATCAGCGTTAGGTATGGAGGAAGTATTAGCTTTAACTGGTGATCCAGCGCGCGTTGGTGATTTTCCGGGAGCAACTTCTGTATATGATCTGTCCTCTATAGAGTTAATTAAAATGATTAAAGAAATGAACGATGGACGTTCCATTTTAGGGAAATCCATTGGACCGGCAACAAGGTTTTCAGTCGGAGGTGCTTTTAATCCTCACGTAAGGCATTTAAAAGCAGCGGTAAAGCGAATGGAACGAAAAATAGATGCTGGGGCTGAATATTTCTTAACACAGCCGATATATGATGTTGCTTTAATAGAAGAAGTATATGAAGCAACAAAACATTTGGAACAACCTATTTTTATTGGAATTATGCCATTAGTAAGTAAGCGGAATGCAGACTTTCTCCATTTTGAGGTGCCGGGTATTACTCTTCCTGAAGAAATAAGAGAGAGAATGGATGGACACGAAACGAAAGAGGCCGCTATCGAGGAAGGGATTCGTATTTCACAAGAGTTGATCGATGCAGCGATGAAATATTTTAACGGTATCTATTTAATTACACCATTTCTAAAATATGAAATTACAGAACATCTTGTTAAATATGTGAGAGAAAAGCAAGAAGTGAAAGAAGGTATTAATTGATGAAGTGTATAGAAGAAAAATTACAAAATAACATTTTAATATTAGACGGTGCAATGGGGACAATGATACAACAAGAGGACTTAACTGCGGAAGATTTCGGAGGAGAAGAGTACGAGGGCTGTAATGAATATTTAGTAGAAACAAGGCCGGATGTTATTTTAAAGATTCATAAAGCTTATATTGAAGCTGGAGCTGACATTATTGAAACAAATACATTTGGGGCGACAAATATCGTATTAAGTGATTATGAGCTGTCTCATTTAGATGAAGAACTAAATGAAAAGGCAGCACGATTAGCGAAACAAGCTGTTAAAGAAAGCGGGAATGAAGTATATGTTGCAGGTGCGATGGGACCGACAACGAAAGCAATTAGTGTTACAGGAGGAGTTACATTTGAAGAACTAATAGAAGCTTATACTAGGCAGGCGAGGGGATTATTAAATGGCGAAGTTGATGTGTTACTCGTTGAGACGAGTCAAGATATGCGTAATGTGAAAGCAGCTTATATTGGAATTCAAGCTGCTTTTGAAGAACTAAATAAAATTGTTCCTATTATGATCTCTGGGACGATTGAGCCGATGGGGACGACTCTGGCTGGGCAAACAATTGAGGCTTTTTACTTATCCGTAGAACATATGAAGCCATTATCTGTTGGATTAAACTGTGCGACTGGTCCGGAGTTTATGAGAGACCATATTCGTTCTTTATCTGATTTATCGGAGTGTTACATTTCTTGTTATCCAAATGCAGGTCTTCCTGATGAAGATGGACATTATCATGAATCTCCATCTTCTCTCGCTGAAAAAGTGAAGCGATTTGCTGAAGAAGGATGGATTAATATTATTGGTGGTTGTTGCGGCACAACACCAGAACATATAAGAGCAATGAAAGAAGCGCTAGCATCTCTTACACCGCGTGAGCAAAATGAACGAGCCGGACATGGAATTAGTGGATTAGAGGCGCTGCAATATGATGAGTCTATGAGACCGTTATTTGTGGGTGAAAGAACGAATGTTATAGGGTCACGTAAATTTAAACGATTAGTGGCAGAAGGTAAATTTGAAGAGGCTGCTGAAGTGGCAAGAGCACAAGTGAAGAAAAATGCTCATATTATTGATATTTGTATGGCAGACCCTGACCGTGATGAAATAGAAGATATGGAAAAATTCTTATCAGAAGTTACAAAAGTGTTAAAAGTACCGATTATGATTGATTCAACAGATGAAAATGTAATGGCGAGAGCACTTACTTATATTCAAGGGAAAGCTGTTATTAACTCTATTAACTTAGAAGATGGAGAAGAGCGTTTTGAAAAGGTAACGCCACTGCTTCGCAAGTATGGTGCCGCAATTGTAGTTGGGACAATTGACGAAGATGGTATGGCAGTAAGTGCTGAAAGAAAACTAGAAATTGCGAAAAGAAGTTATGAATTATTGACGACGAAATATGGTATACGCCCGTCAGATATTATTTTTGATGCACTTGTATTTCCAGTAGGGACAGGTGATGAAGAATACATCGGTTCAGCGGCAGCGACGATAGAAGGAATTCGACTTATTAAAGAAGTGTTACCAGAATGTTTAACGATTTTAGGTGTGAGTAATATATCATTTGGTTTACCACCAGCTGGACGTGAAGTGTTAAATTCTGTCTTTTTATATCATGCAACGAAAGCAGGATTAGATTATGCGATTGTTAATACTGAGAAATTAGAGCGCTATGCGTCAATTCCAGAGGAAGAAAAACGTCTTGCAGATGCATTATTATTTGAAACGACGAAAGAGACGTTAGAAGAATTTACGAATTTTTATCGTGTTGCTAAAAAGAAAGAGGTTGTTGTTCAAGAAACATTAACGCTTGATGAGCGACTAGCCAACTATATTGTAGAAGGTACAAAGCAAGGATTACATGAAGATTTAAGTCTCGCGCTGACAGAGGGAAGAAAACCTTTGGATATTATTAATGGTCCACTTATGGCAGGAATGGATGAGGTGGGACGATTATTTAATAATAATGAACTTATAGTTGCTGAAGTATTGCAAAGTGCTGAAAGTATGAAAGCTGCTGTAAGTTATTTGGAGCCGCATATGGAATCTAGCGATAGTGCGAAAAAAGGAAAAGTATTATTAGCGACCGTTAAAGGGGACGTACATGATATTGGGAAAAATCTTGTTGAAATTATTTTATCAAATAACGGATATGAGATTATTAATTTAGGAATTAATGTTCGTTCGGATCGAATCGTTCAAGAAGTGCAAGAAAAAAAACCTGATATTATAGGTCTTTCTGGCTTGCTAGTAAAATCAGCACAACAAATGGTAACAACTGCTGAGGATTTAAAAGCGGCGAATATTGATATTCCAATTGTTGTTGGTGGTGCAGCGTTAACGAGAAAGTTTACAGATAATCGTATTTCTCCATCGTATAAAGGGCTCGTATGTTATGCGAGCGATGCGATGACAGGTCTTGATATTATTAATAAGCTTCAAAAAGAAGAAGAGCGTGAGAAGATGAAACAGGATAAAAAAGAACGTCATCTTCATATCGTAAAAAAAGAAGAGAAGAAAGTGGAAATTCCAGCAGTAATTGAGCCGTTACCAAAATCAGAGGTTATGGTGCCTGATTCAACAAAACGAATTGTATTACGAGATGTTCCTGTCTCACATCTTGCCCCATTTTTAAATAGACAAATGTTACTTGGACATCACCTTGGATTAAAAGGAAATGTGAAGAAGCTTTTGAAAGAGGGGGATAAAAGAGCGCACGAATTAAATGATTTAATAGACGAATTATTGGTGGAAGGACAATCTTGGTTAAAACCGAAAGCAGTGTATCAATTTTTCCCAGCGCAAAGCGATGGACAAAACATCGTAATATATGATCCAGAAGATCATACGCGCGTAATAGAGCGTTTCACATTTCCTAGACAAGGAAAAGCACCATACCGTACTTTAGGTGATTATTTGCGCCCTATTGGAGATGAGATGGACTATGTCGCTTTCTTATCTGTTACTGTTGGGGAAGGAGTTCGGGATATTGCTGAGGAGTGGAAGGCGAAGGGAGATTATTTACGCAGTCATGCAATTCAATCGTTAGCGCTTGAATTAGCAGAGGGGCTTGCTGAAAAAACACATATGCTCATTCGTGACCGCTGGGGCATTCCAGATTCACCTGAATTGACGATGGAAGAGCGTTTCCGTACGAAATATAGAGGAATACGTGTGTCATTTGGTTATCCAGCATGCCCAGAACTTGCGGATCAAGAAAAATTGTTCCGTCTAATTCATCCAGAGGAAATAGGTATTTCATTAACGGAAGGATTCATGATGGAACCAGAAGCATCAGTAACGGCTATGGTATTTTCTCACCCTGAGGCAAGGTATTTTAGTGTACTATAGTGTAGAAGGGGGAGACGTATGAAGAAAATAGTCTTTACAGGTGGCGGTTCGGCAGGGCATGTAACACCTAATTTAGCCATCATTCCATATTTACAAGAACAGCATTGGGATATCTCTTATATTGGTTCTCATCAAGGGATTGAGAAAGCGATTATAGAAAAAGAGGGCATTCCGTACTATAGTATTGCGAGTGGAAAGCTACGTCGTTATTTTGATTTGAAAAATATAAAAGATCCTTTTCTTGTAATGAAGGGGGTTATGGATGCGTATGTAAGGATTCGAAAACTAAAACCGGATGTAATTTTTTCAAAAGGTGGTTTCGTATCTGTACCAGTCGTAATTGGAGGATGGTTAAATAGAGTGCCAGTTTTATTGCATGAATCCGATATGACACCAGGACTAGCAAACAAAATTGCGCTCCGTTTTGCTTCGAAAATATTTGTTACATTTGAGGAAGCAGCGAAACATTTACCGAAAGAAAAAGTAATATATACGGGAGCTCCTGTACGTGAAGAAGTGCTAAAGGGAAATCGTGAAAAAGGTTTAGCGTTTTTAAGTTTTTCACGTAAAAAGCCGGTTATTACAATTATGGGTGGAAGTTTGGGTGCGAAGAAAATCAATGAAACAGTTCGAGAAGCGTTACCAAAACTTCTTAAAAAGTATCAAATTGTTCACCTTTGCGGAAAAGGTAATCTTGATGAAAGCTTACAAAATAAAGAAGGATATAAACAATTTGAATATATTCATGAGGAGTTACCAGACATATTAGCGGCAACAGATTTTGTTATTTCACGTGCGGGATCCAATGCAATCTTTGAGTTTTTAACATTAGAAAAGCCAATGGTTTTAATTCCCTTATCAAAATTTGCTAGTCGTGGAGATCAAATTTTAAATGCAGAATCCTTCGAAAAACAAGGTTATGCCTCAGTATTGTACGAAGAAGATGTTACTATGAATTCTCTTATAAAGTATGTCGAAGAGTTAGATCAAAATAATGAGGTGTATAAAAGGGCATTAAAGAAATACAATGGAGAAGAAGCGATTAAAACTATTATTAAACATATTTCAGAGGCATGATTATACAATCATGTCTTTTTTAATAGGATGAAAGATTCCAAGAATTGATATTTTTATGTTACAATAACAAATGGTTAGTAGGGAAATTCCAATTGATTAAGCGTGAAAATACGAATGGATTAGGAGTGACTGTGTTGGAGCTAAGTCTCTATGAAAATACTGCACTTATTATATGCTTTGTGTTGTACGTTGGTAGTGTGATTGTTTATATTTCAAGGAAATTTTCGCAAGAACGAGAGCTTGAAAAATCAGAAATAACAGCAGAACTAGAAATGTTAGCTGATGAAAGTTATAAAAAACAAAAAATAAAAGAAGACCATGAAGCAACCCATCATTTAAACGCAAATAAGTTCTAAAGATGGGGATTTTTTTTGATGTCGTTCTTTATTATATCTATAGCAAGTAACGCTAAAAGGAGTTTCCCCATACATATTTAAAGGATGAACATAAATGAAATTTTATATAGCATCGGGATTTCAAAATAAACACATTGTTCGTTTTGTATCAGGCCAGTTAAAAGAAGCAGGATGGCACCATACATATGATTGGACAAAAAACGAAAGAGCAGTTAATCAAGAACAATTAAGAGAAATTGGTGAGGCGGAAAAGAATGCTATAAAGGAAGCCGATGTCTTTTTACTTATATTAGATGGTGGAAATGGAAGTCATACAGAGTTTGGAATGGCCATTGCACTAGAGAAAAAAATATATATGTATCATGAAGGAAATTCGCTGCAAACAACATTTTACCATTTGCCAGAAGTACATATTTTTGAAGGGGATGCAGAAAAGTTTGTAGCTCACGTTATGAATAATGTGGATGTTTAAAAGGTTATAAAGATAATCTTTTGGGTACAGTGATGATAAGGAAAGTATATAAAGGAGCTATATAATATGAAATTAGAAAATAGTTGGGAAACAAGTTTTTTAGAAGTGGTACAAAAGAGTGAATTTAAGAAAGATGCGCTTCTTAGTCAATTGCTTTTTGCAGATAGTGAAGAAGTAGAAGAGCTTACTGATGATTACGGATATGAAGAGATTATTGAACGCGAACATGATGATGAATTAGCAGAAGTTTTAGGCGAAGAACTATTCAGTGAGATGGAGCGATACGTATTCTTATCTTCACAACCAGAAGAGAAACTGATTTTATTCGTAAATGGATTAGGTTTTCATGTGTTAGATTGGATCGTGCTTCTTGAAACAGAATTTGGTGTTGATAGTGCAAACTTTACATCAGATGCTGTGAAGATGTTAGAAAAGCGTTTCAGACAGTTTCCATACATAGAGGATAAGACGATTTTTGATATGACGTTTGGAGAAGCGATGGATGTATTAGAATCCATTACAGGATTACAACTGAAGGAAAAGATGAACGTATAATGAAAAAAGAACGTGAGGATATCACGTTCTTTTTTTTACATAATAATAATTTTATCATCTAGTTTTGTCTGCCCAGTAAGAAGTGCGTTTAAATATTCCACTTTTCTTATACAAGCTTGTATATGTCTTTCAACCTCTTGTAACTCTGCTTGATGATGTGTTTCAATTGGATGAATTTGTACGTTAAATTTTTCAAATTGACTACTATATGTTATTTCTGCATAGCCGCTCATAATATCCGTTTCGTTATGAAATAAAAATTGTTTCGTTTTGTCACAGAATGATACATCCTGAAAGCCATATACTTTTAATGCGTCAATTACTTTTTTTATTATTTTTGTATTCATTTTTTAACCCTCTTTACGAAGTTCTACTTTTATATTATAACATAAAAAATTACATAGAAAGCGCTTCCAAATGTATTTTATTATAAACTTTACGTTTCAATCATAAAAATGAAACAAAGAAAAAATAATTGTAAAGAAGGAAGGACTCTTTTATTGTTTCGTCATATATATAGAGAAATAGTGCAATGAAAGGAAATTTTCCGAGGTGGAGATTGTATTTCCAATTTGAGCGCAGTAAAAGAGGTGAGAATCTTGAACTTTGATATTGTAGGGCAAAAAGCATATATAAAAGATGGACCGCATCGGAACCGAATTGGAATTGTAAAGAAAAACGAAGAACAATTAAAACCACACTTCGCTATTATAATTGGAGAACAAAGTATTGATGTCGAGCTAAAGGATATCGTGTTAGTTGGAGTGGACGTAGGACAATTTCATAAATGGTGCGAGCAGAATGGTTATTTGTGAAAAGGACGGGCTGTGAGATAATGAAATATATTTGAGAAAAGAGAATATGTTATTGTATTCTCTTTTTCTATGTGTAAGGAGACGGAAATGAAGTATAAAGAACGAGATTTTACATTGGAATTGAAAGAGAAAATTCAATGTATGGAAAAGGAGATAGAGCGAATATCACTTAAACTTTTTAGAGAGTATGCGCATTTATATATTGAGAAAAGTATGGAATTAGACATTGGATTCGAAAGAGAAAAAAAAGATCCCTTTGAAACGGGGTATTATTCATCAGTTTCTATGGCGATAGTAGATGAAGAAGGTGAGATGATTGACTTTTATATCATTCCAATTTGGAAATGCGAAAATATCTTTTTAGGAATGCTAACTCAATCAAGAATTTGGGGGAGTAAGAAAGTAGGAGAACTTGTTGATTATTCTTATTATGAGATTGAGGAGGAGTTAAAAGAGCAACTAGAAGAATGCTTGGAGTGATACTTTTCAAGATGGGATGTAAAAAAAGACGCTAACAGTTTTATGTTAGCGTCTTTTTCTTATTATGAAGCAATTTCACCAGTTTTTGTATCATCTTGATTGTACGTATCTTGATCTAATTCACCAAGCCATTTACTAGAAATAAGACCTGCTGTCATAGAACCACTTACGTTAAGGGCTGTACGGCCCATATCGATTAATGGTTCAACCGAGATAACAAGAGCGACAATGCCAATTGGTAAGTTCATTGTAGATAGTACGATTAACGCTGCGAATGTTGCACCGCCACCAACACCGGCAACACCGAATGAGCTAATAGCAACGACAGCGATTAAAGTTAAAATAAATTGTGGTTGTAACGGATCAATTCCTACAGTTGGAGCGACCATCATTGCAAGCATTGCTGGATAAATACCTGCGCAACCGTTTTGACCGATAGATACCCCGAATGAAGCTGCGAAGTTTGCAATCCCTTCGGAAATACCAAGCTTTTCTTTTTGCGCTTCAATATTTAATGGCATTGCACCAGCACTAGAGCGAGATGTGAATGCAAATGTTAATACAGGGAATACCTTTTTCAAATATTGAATTGGATTTAAACCAGATAGAGCAATTAATAATAAGTGAATAACGAACATTACGATAAGTGCTACGTAAGACGCTAACACGAAGTTACCAAGTTTTAAAATAGCATTTATATCGCTACCAGCAACTGTTTTTGCCATAAGAGCTAATACGCCGTATGGAGTAAGGCGTAAAATTAATGTTACCATACGCATTACGATTGCATATACAGCATCAAGCATCTTCTTAAATAACTCTGCTTGTTCTGGATATTTTCGTTTTACACCTATAAAGGCAATGCCGATAAAGGCTGCAAATATTACGACAGAAATTGTTGATGTTGGACGAGCACCTGTTAAATCAAGAAATGGATTTGTAGGTAATAGCTCTAATAATTTGTCTGGAATTGTTGTCTTTTCAATAGAAGTAAATCTTTCTTCAACTAGTTTCAGACGAGCAGATTCTGCATCACCTTGTTGTAGGCCTGTTGCTGATACATCAAATCCTGCACTTGCAGCGATTCCGACAGCTGCAGCAATTCCTGTAGTAAGAATTAAAATTCCGATAATAAGGCCACTGATTTTACCAAGATTTTTCGTTAATTGTAATTTTGTAAAGGCTGAAATAATAGATACTAAAATAAGTGGCATAACGATCATTTGAAGCAATTTCACATAACCGTTACCGATTAAGCCAAACCAAGTATTTGATTCAATAATTACTTTAGAAGTAGGCTCATAAATAAATTGTAATATAAGACCAAATAAAATTCCGACTCCTAAAGCAGTAAATACACGTTTATTAAAAGATACATGCTTACGTTGCATATAATATAATACGCCGACTAAAATGAGCATGACTGCAACGTTAATTCCGACAAGCAGTGTATTCA
>NZ_JAEHBO010000179.1:0-1291 GCF_016483575.1 Bacillus cereus group sp. N12 | reverse complement strand
GCCCGGTGCAATACCGGACTCATTTGGATCAAGCTGCCTAATGAAATAACCGTGTCTAACTTTTAGGGGTCACTTCAGTAAATTTGTGCTCTTTTTTTATCCCGCTATTTGTGGGAGCCTTACTGCCCGTAAACGCCTGATTGGTGTGGACTAATAATCAGCTGGGGATGCACCTCAACACTGATTAAAGTTTCACTTTATTTTGTAGGAATAAAGAAAACAGATATAGCTGCGATAAGACCTGCAAAAGAGAATAAGTAAAAATTCCATGCTAAGTTATATTGCATTGTCATAATAATACCGACAAGAATAGGTCCAGCAATTGCACCAACTCGGCCAAGTCCAAGTCCCCAGCCTAAGGAGGTAGCTCGTATATGTGATGGGAAGTATTGTGTTACATAAGCATTTAATATTTGAGTAATACCGACTGATCCAATTCCAGCAAGACCAATTAAAAGATAAATGATTGTAACAGATGGTTTAATTGTTAGTAGTCCAATACATATGGCTGCCATAAGATAGGAGATGCTAATAACAATTTTTGCTCCTATACGATCGGCAATCGCCCCGGCAAATAATGCGCCGATAGCTGCAGTAATATTTAGCATAAGTAGAAATGATAAACTAGATCCAAGAGGATATCCTGCCTGACGCATCATCTGTGGTAACCAAGTATTTAAACCGTATATTAAAAACATTCCCATTATATAAGTGATCCAAAAAAGTAGCGTTGCTTTTATGTATTCTTTTGAGAATAACGTAAGAAATCCATTTTTCTTTTGTATATTAGATGGTGCTTCGGAAATTTCATCTTTTACATGGAATTCAATTTGAAAGCGATTAAGAATTTTGTTCACTTCTTCTTGTCGATTCCGCGACAATAAAAATTGAATGGACTCAGGTAAATAACGAATAATGAAAGGAATGAGGAGTAGCGGAATCATGCCGATGCCAAACATAATTCTCCATCCGAAATCTTCTAACATAAACATGGATAAAATAGCACCTAACACGATACCTAAAGGATAGCCGGTAAACATAAGAGCATAAATAAAAGATTGTCGTTTTTTTGGTGAATATTCAACAGTAAGTGCGGAAGCTGTTGGGATAACACCGCCTAATCCGATTCCTCCGATAAATCGAGATAGCCCAAATAATTCAGGAGAAGGAGCAATTGCAGCTAAGCCCATTGTGATAGAAAAAAGAACTAAACAGCATATAAGTGTCCACTTTCGTCCAATTAAATCTGTAATGGTTCCGACTAGAATAGCGCCAATAAACATCCCAAATA
>NZ_JAEHBO010000178.1:0-1535 GCF_016483575.1 Bacillus cereus group sp. N12 | reverse complement strand
CTTCTAGCTTCGTCGGCAGCGTCAGATGTGTATAAGAGACAGCACCAGAACCACTGCCATCAGAGCCGCTGCCACCAGAACCGATACCACCAGAACCACTGCCATCAGAGCCGCTGTCACCAGAACCGCTGCCACCAGAACCGTTGCTTCCTGGAGGTTTATTATTATCTTTTGAGTTTCCTTCTGCTAAATGATCGCTGTTTTGTACAATAGCGTTTGTTGGAGAGAAGTTTTCCGTGGCTGCATTACCGATATTCAAGCCGCTAAAAAAAGATAAAGAAAGTGTTGATGCTAAAATGAAGATTTTCGTCATTGTTTTCCTCCTGAAAAATTAATATTCCATCTAAAATACATCCCTTTGTAATATTTCATAGGAGATATAGTTTTATGCAAAAAACTATATAGATAAGATGTTCACAAATTTTATGGCTATATTTAGATATTCAAAATAAATATTTCGGAATGATATGTTAAGATTAATAGTAAGAAGAATAAAAAAGGGAGGGCTGAAGAATATAGGATTTCTTATATTCTTATAAAAAATTATGAAACAAACAACAAAACAAATAATAACAGGTACATTTCTAGCGACAGCAACATCTTTTATTTCGACGCATGCCTTTGCAGAAAGTGATAATTTAGCGACAGTAAATGCAACAAATTTAAATATACGTGAACAACCTACAACTCAAGGGAAAGTTATAGGAACAGTAAAAAAGGGAACAAATGTACAAGTTTTAAGTAAGGAAAAAGAATGGGCTAAAATTTCTCATGATGGAAAAGAGGGGTATGTCACATTACAATTTTTAGGATTTTCGAATGGAAATCCAAACGTTGAACAAAAACAACAATTAACGATTAATAATGGACAAAAAGAAGAGGGAATTGTTACGGCAACTCGTTTGAATGTACGTAATAGTCCAACTCTAGGTAGTTCAATGATTGGCTATGTTCAAAAAAATGAAAAAGTAACGGTATTAGGAAAAGCGAACGGCTGGGCAAAGATTGAATATAAAGGAAAAGAGGGATATGTATCTTTAGAGTTTTTAAAATTTGGAGATGCAATTCAAACACCTGACACTTCTGGCCAAAAGCAACTGCAACCAACAATCAAAAATGGAGCACAAGAAGTAGGAACAATCAATGCAACAAGCTTACGAGTAAGAAGCGCAGCGAATACAAGTAGCTCGGTTTTAGGGAACCTAAAAAATGGTGAAAAAGTAACAGTACTAGGAAAAGCGAATGGTTGGGCAAAAATAAGCTATCAAGGAAAAGAAGGTTATGTATCGTTAGAGTTTGTGAAAATTGATGGCAACACAGAAGAGATAAAAAAGCCGGAACAACCGAAAACATCAGATGCAACGATTAAAAATGGAACGCAAGAAGTAGGAACAATTAACGCGACAAGCTTACGAGTAAGAAGCGCGGCGAATACAAGTAGCTCGGTTCTAGGAAACTTAAAAAATGGTGAAAAAGTAACAGTACTAGGAAAAGCAAACGGCTGGGCGAAAATCAATTACCAAGGAAAAGAAGGC
>NZ_JAEHBO010000177.1:0-1541 GCF_016483575.1 Bacillus cereus group sp. N12 | reverse complement strand
AAAAAGTATTTCATTCTAAGTGGACTGAAACAGGGGGATTAAAACCTGGGAAAATGGATTGGTTTTGGATAAAGTTTATATTTGAAGACAACGGCACAGATCAAAACGTGTTCCAAGGGGATAGTATTGCATTAAAAATGGAGTTCCAAGCCAATCAAACAGATGGACAAGAAAGATAAATTTAAGAGCAGATTACTTGGAAAAAGTAAAACTGAGTTTATGCCTTTTAATAATTTAAAAGAATGATTACTACATATCTATACCAAAAGCCATTGATATCAGCATTTACGCATGATATCAATGGCTTTTGTAAGTTTAACATTTTGTATGTTTTGTAAAACTAACATTTAATTTATAAATAGTAAACATGTTTAAGAAAAAAGGGGAAAATAAAAGTACCCCCTGACTTTTCTACAAATGAGATGGCAGCGAGCTATAAAAACTTATGCTTAACTTCCTTTTTAATTATTAAAATACCCTTTTAACATGCTTTTTGAGAAACGATTTGGATATAAAGCAACAAGCATTTCATAAGGGCTTCCTTTCCAATAGCGTTTTAAGGGTGTCCATAACTTTTGTTTTATCAGCCATCTTTGATTAAATACTTTTAATAGCTGTTTCTCGTTTAGTTTTTCTTTCTCTTCAATGGTCCACCTTAATGCTTCTAATGCTTTACTTCTAGACCAAAAGCCCACAGGCGTAACTTTAAATTCCCATTCTTTAAAACGACCTGGATATAAGTCATTAATCATTTTAAATGGACTATTCCCCCACATTAATTGACATGTAGACGCTAATCTGTGAGTCTTTAGCCACTTTATATTGTATACATTCAGTAATTGTTCGGGAGTTAATTTTTCTTTTTCTTCAATGGTCCATTTCAATGCTTCTAATGCTTTTTCTTTTGTCCAGAAGTTATTGGGCGTCATAAGAAATTCCCATTCTTTAAAACGACTGGGGTACAGATCGTTAATCATTGCAAAAGGACTGCTATTCCAATACATCGCCAGAGGGGCACCGAGTTTCTTTCGTTCTAACCATCTTTTACCGTATACCCGTAAGAGCTTTTCTTTTGATAACTTTTCTTTTTCTTCAATCAGCCATTTCAAAATGGTTAATGCCTTTTCTTTCGTCCAAAAATTTAAAGGAGTCATACCAAACTCCCATTCTTTAAACTCACTTGGATATAAATCATTTATCGCTTTAAAAGGACTACTTTCGTATCTATGTTTGAGTAATCCTCGTAGTTTATATTTTACAAGCAATTGAGTGTTCCACTTTTTTTTGATGTCTTCCTTATTCCATTTTAAAATACTGTGTAATAAATATGTGATTACTCTGCGGGCCTGTTTATTATCCATATCCTCTTTCCAAGTATTCGGAGGGAATCGTTTCCTTTTTCCATCCAATATTTCTTGATAAATTTCTTCTATCACAACGGCTTTCATTGACAATATATAAATCCTCCTACATTTGTATTTATATTTATACAGTATTAGCGCTGTCTCTTATACACATCTGACGCTGCCGACGAAGCTAGA
>NZ_JAEHBO010000176.1:0-1575 GCF_016483575.1 Bacillus cereus group sp. N12 | reverse complement strand
TTTTTTAATTTTAGTTTGGTTAAGTTAGAAAGGGCGCACGGTGGATGCCTTGACACTAGGAGTCGATGAAGGACGGGACTAACGCCGATATGCTTCGGGGAGCTGTAAGTAAGCTTTGATCCGAAGATTTCCGAATGGGGAAACCCACTATACGTAATGGTATGGTATCCTTACCTGAATACATAGGGTATGGAAGACAGACCCAGGGAACTGAAACATCTAAGTACCTGGAGGAAGAGAAAGCAAATGCGATTTCCTGAGTAGCGGCGAGCGAAACGGAATCTAGCCCAAACCAAGAGGCTTGCCTCTTGGGGTTGTAGGACATTCTATACGGAGTTACAAAGGAACGAGGTAGACGAAGCGACCTGGAAAGGTCCGTCGTAGAGGGTAACAACCCCGTAGTCGAAACTTCGTTCTCTCTTGAATGTATCCTGAGTACGGCGGAACACGTGAAATTCCGTCGGAATCTGGGAGGACCATCTCCCAAGGCTAAATACTCCCTAGTGATCGATAGTGAACCAGTACCGTGAGGGAAAGGTGAAAAGCACCCCGGAAGGGGAGTGAAAGAGATCCTGAAACCGTGTGCCTACAAATAGTCAGAGCCCGTTAATGGGTGATGGCGTGCCTTTTGTAGAATGAACCGGCGAGTTACGATCCCGTGCGAGGTTAAGTTGAAGAGACGGAGCCGCAGCGAAAGCGAGTCTGAATAGGGCGTTTAGTACGTGGTCGTAGACCCGAAACCAGGTGATCTACCCATGTCCAGGGTGAAGTTCAGGTAACACTGAATGGAGGCCCGAACCCACGCACGTTGAAAAGTGCGGGGATGAGGTGTGGGTAGCGGAGAAATTCCAATCGAACCTGGAGATAGCTGGTTCTCCCCGAAATAGCTTTAGGGCTAGCCTTAAGTGTAAGAGTCTTGGAGGTAGAGCACTGATTGAACTAGGGGTCCTCATCGGATTACCGAATTCAGTCAAACTCCGAATGCCAATGACTTATCCTTAGGAGTCAGACTGCGAGTGATAAGATCCGTAGTCAAGAGGGAAACAGCCCAGATCGCCAGCTAAGGTCCCAAAGTGTGTATTAAGTGGAAAAGGATGTGGAGTTGCTTAGACAACTAGGATGTTGGCTTAGAAGCAGCCACCATTTAAAGAGTGCGTAATAGCTCACTAGTCGAGTGACTCTGCGCCGAAAATGTACCGGGGCTAAATACACCACCGAAGCTGCGAATTGATACCAATGGTATCAGTGGTAGGGGAGCGTTCTAAGTGCAGTGAAGTCAGACCGGAAGGACTGGTGGAGCGCTTAGAAGTGAGAATGCCGGTATGAGTAGCGAAAGACGGGTGAGAATCCCGTCCACCGAATGCCTAAGGTTTCCTGAGGAAGGCTCGTCCGCTCAGGGTTAGTCAGGACCTAAGCCGAGGCCGACAGGCGTAGGCGATGGACAACAGGTTGATATTCCTGTACCACCTCTTTATCGTTTGAGCAATGGAGGGACGCAGAAGGATAGAAGAAGCGTGCGATTGGTTGTGCACGTCCAAGCAGTTAGGCTGATAAGTAGGCAAATCCGCTTATCGT
>NZ_JAEHBO010000175.1:0-1681 GCF_016483575.1 Bacillus cereus group sp. N12 | reverse complement strand
TAAATAAACTATGCAAATACGAGAAGCTGCATTAGCAGAAGCAAATGAATTAAGTGAACTCGCACTACATTCAAAAGCAACGTGGAATTATAGTGAAGAATTCATACTTTCTTGTAAGGCAGATTTAACAATTACAGAAGAGTACATAAAATATAATTTTGTATATGTTTTAGAAAAAAATAATATGAAGATTGGATTTTTCTCATTTTTACGTAATGAAAATGCTCTCGATTTTTTATACATTCATCCTCGCTACAAAGGAAAAGGTTACGGGAAAATACTTTGGAAGTTTGTAATAGAAAAAGCAAATGAATTAGGAATAAAAAGGTTTACGATTGATAGTGATCCGAATGCAAAAGGCTATTACTTGAAAATGGGAGCAAAGCTAATTGGAGAGACACCATCAACAGTATGTAAGAATCGATTTTTACCTCTTTTGCAATATGATGTGTAAAACTATTAATGTCAGGGGAAGATGAGAGTGGATAATGTGAAGAAAAAACAAATATATGAAATGTTAAAAAAATCGTGGTCGATTGAAACAAGTTCAAAGTGGACGAGCGAAAATCCGGCAAAGGGACAATGTGGTGTAACAGCTCTAGTCGTTCAAGAAATATACGGAGGGAAAATTAAAAAGACGAAAGTAGGAGAGGCGTGGCACTTTTATAACTGTATAGATGGGAAGGTGTTTGATTTTACAGAGACGCAATTTAATGAAAAATTGAAGTATATGGGCGTGGAATCAAATCGGGAAGAAGCATTTGCAGATACAGATGAAAAGCAATATGGCATTTTGAAGGAAAAGATAACGAAAGAATTAAATTTATCTTTTGACTCTTAATCTTTAATAAGTTACTATAATGGTGGTAACTTATTAAAGGAAACTTCATAGAGTTGAAAGGGGAAATACTTTTGAAAACAACTTATGTAAACGCTACAATTGCAACGATGAATGAAAAAAATGAAGTGATAGAAAATGGATATATCATTGTAGAAAATGATCAAATTATAGATGTAAAGAGCGGAGAATTCGCTAATGATTTTGAAGTAGATGAAGTAATTGACATGAAAGGAAAGTGGGTTTTACCAGGGCTTGTAAATACACATACACACGTTGTAATGAGTCTTCTAAGAGGTATTGGAGATGATATGTTATTACAGCCATGGCTTGAGACGAGAATTTGGCCACTGGAAAGTCAATTTACTCCAGAGCTTGCGGTCGCTAGTACGGAATTAGGATTACTTGAAATGGTGAAAAGTGGTACGACATCATTCTCTGATATGTTTAATCCAATTGGAGTAGATCAAGATGCAATTATGGAAACGGTATCAAGGAGTGGAATGCGCGCTGCTGTTTCAAGAACTTTATTTAGCTTTGGAACGAAAGAAGATGAAAAGAAAGCAATTGAAGAAGCTGAGAAATATGTGAAGCGTTATTATAACGAAAGTGGAATGTTAACTACGATGGTTGCACCACATAGTCCATATACATGTTCCACAGAACTGTTAGAAGAGTGCGCACGTATTGCAGTAGAAAATCAAACTATGGTTCATATTCACCTTTCGGAAACAGAGCGTGAAGTACGTGATATTGAAGCGCAGTACGGAAAACGTCCGGTAGAATATGCAGCAAGTTGCGGATTGTTTAAACGCCCAACAGTTATTGCGCATGGTGTAGTAT
>NZ_JAEHBO010000174.1:0-1907 GCF_016483575.1 Bacillus cereus group sp. N12 | reverse complement strand
AAAAACCTGATGACACAACTTCACCTGTTACAACCGATAACGCACCAACAGATTGGGTGAATAAAGATGTTACCGTTGACTTAACTGCAACTGATAATGATGGGGGTTCTGGTGTTGCTTCCACCTATTATCAACTAGATAATGGCTCCACACAGAGTGGAAATACAGTCCAGATTTCTGATGAAGGAGTCCACACTCTAACCTATTGGAGCGTAGACAACGCCGGAAATGTAGAGACTCAACATATCACTACTGTAAAAATTGACAAAACGGTACCTGTTACAACCGATAACGCACCAACAGATTGGGTGAATAAAGATGTTACCGTTAACTTAACTGCAACTGATAATGATGGGGGTTCTGGTGTCGCTTCCACCTATTATCAACTAGATAATGGTTCCACACAGAGTGGAAATGCGATCCAGATTTCTGATGAAGGAGTCCACATTCTAACCTATTGGAGCGTAGACAATGCTGGAAATACCGAACAATTTAATACAAAAACAATTAAACTAGATAAAACAGCTCCTGTGCTAAACATCAGTTTAGACAAAACAACAATATGGCCGCCTAATCATAAAATGGTTCCGATTACAGCTACAATTAATGCTTCTGATGGTACATCAGGAATCAATTCAGTAGTGTTAACATCCATTACCAGCAATGAAACACTTCAATCTGATGATATTCAGAATGCAAATTATAATAAACCTATTAGTGGGTCCACTGACTCCTTTAGTCTTCGTGCAGATAGACTGGGAAGTGGAAATGGACGTATATACACTGTGACATACACTGTTAAGGACAACACAGGGAATGTTACAACCAAAACAGCTACTGTAACGGTTCCTCATGATCAATCAAAATAAATTAAGTAGAAGGGGTCCCATCCTCTACCTCTCATACAGCCTTAGATACCGTTCTTATTGGGGGCCCGCCCTACATCCATCAACTTAAGGATTTAGACTATTTTTGAAGTTAAAAACAAGAGTTATCTTTATTTGCCGAAGAGTTAGATCGATTTTTCTCATTTTGGGGTATTTGTTTTTCTTAGCTTGATAGGCATGTGGTGGGACCTCACATCCATCAACTTAAGAAATTATTTGTTCTCCAAAACGAAAAAAATGAGCCGAATTCTATAAATAACTGTAAAAAGGTGAAATTTTCATTTTGGGGTGGTTTCAAATCTTTAATTTGATGGACATGGGTACGGAAACGATTCAAAGAATAACCCACCACAACCGAAAATTTCTCCAATTTAGGCGGGTGTGTTTTCTTATATTTTATTTTGCAGTTTCCTATATAGAGCTGTCTTGTGTAGCAGCTGAAACTTTTTCTTTATACGTAATGTCTATCCCAATAGGGTTTACTCTATTGGGATATTAAGCTAACTATAAGAGAGAGGGAAACGATTCGGAGTATGAGGGGCCACTCTAGAATTTAATTACAAATCAAAAAAGAACTTTATTCAAAGGGTAGCGTCAGCTTCAATTCATCAGATTGAATGTGAAAAAGAGCCAAACCCGTCATAAATGTTTCCGTAATGCATTTATTTAATATGAAAAGTACTTTTTGGAGGTGAGATATGTCAGAAGAAAATGAAATTCTACGTGCTACTGCATTAAATCCAAGTTTGATTGGTCCTACTTTTTCCTCTACTCCACCATTTACGTGTTCAACAGGACCAACAGGAGCCACTGGTCTAACAGGTCCAACGGGACCAACAGGAGATACCGGTCCAACGGGTTCAACAGGTTCAGCAGGAGATACCGGTCCAACAGGACCAACAGGAGATACGGGTTCAACAGGTTCAACAGGACCAACAGGAGATACGGGTCTAACAGGTTCAACGGGACCAACAGGAGACCTGTCTCTTATACACATCTGACGCTGCCGACGAAGCTAGA
>NZ_JAEHBO010000173.1:0-1946 GCF_016483575.1 Bacillus cereus group sp. N12 | reverse complement strand
GAGGAAGACTGACTATGGCAAAAGAACAAGTGCAAGCCATTACGAAGATGGAAGAGGACTTTGCGCAGTGGTATACCGATATTGTAAAAAAAGCTGAACTTGTTGACTATTCAAGTGTAAAAGGGTGTATGATTCTGCGTCCGTACGGTTATGCCTTATGGGAGAATATGCAGAAAGTGATGGATGAAAAGTTAAAGGAAACTGGTCATGAGAATGTGTATATGCCAATGTTTATCCCAGAGAGTTTATTGCAAAAAGAGAAGGATCATGTTGAAGGATTTGCTCCTGAAGTAGCATGGGTTACGCATGGCGGAGATGAAAAGTTAGCGGAAAGACTTTGTGTACGTCCTACATCGGAAACTTTATTCTGTGAGCATTTCTCAAAGATTGTTCAATCATATAATGATTTGCCAAAGTTATATAATCAGTGGTGTTCAGTAGTTCGTTGGGAAAAGACAACGAGACCATTCCTTCGTACGACTGAATTTTTATGGCAAGAAGGCCATACGATTCATGAAACGGCAGAAGAATCGCAAGCTGAAACGTTAAATATTTTAAATCTATATGCATCTTTCTGTGAGGAATACTTAGCGATACCAGTAATTAAAGGACAAAAAACAGAAAAAGAAAAGTTTGCGGGAGCGAAGGCAACTTATACGATTGAAAGTTTAATGCATGATGGAAAAGCACTTCAAACAGGAACATCTCATAACTTTGGAACGAATTTCTCTGAAGCATTTGATATTAAGTTTTTAGATCGTAACGGTAAGTGGCAATATGTACACCAGACTTCGTGGGGTGTATCAACGAGAATGATAGGTGGACTTATTATGGTCCATAGTGATAATAACGGACTTGTAATGCCGCCAAAAGTCGCTCCAGTACAAGTTGTTATTGTACCTATTGCTCAGCATAAAGAAGGTGTGTTAGAAAAAGCAACAGAGTTACAAGGACGTATTCAGAAGGTTGCGCGTGTAAAAATAGATGCTAGCACTAAAACACCGGGCTGGAAATTTAATGAGTATGAAATGAAGGGAATTCCAATTCGATTAGAAGTGGGTCCAAAGGATATTGAAAAGAATCAAGTTGTACTTGTAAGAAGAGATACGAAAGAAAAAGAATGTATATCAATGGATCAATTAGAAGAACGCATTCCATCATTACTGGAGGAAATTCATCATTCTTTATTTAATAAAGCAAAAGTATTTCGCGATGAGAATTCGTATAGTGTGACGAATTTCGAAGAGATGAAAAAAGCAGCTGATGAAAAGCAAGGGTTTATTAAGGCGATGTGGTGTGGAGAACTAGCTTGTGAAGAGAAATTAAAAGAAGAAGTTGGAGTATCTTCACGTTGTATGCCTTTTGAGCAAGAACATTTAGCTGACGAATGTATTTGCTGTAGTAAAGAAGCAAAGCACATGGTCTATTGGGGAAAAGCATATTAATACGCTTTCTGATAGATGCCAAAAGGACTTTGGGTTGCATAATAAACTGCAATCCAAAGCCCTTTTTAGTTTTATATTGGTTTCATGTATTTTTTAGATGGAAGGATGTTGGTCTTTATTTTGCATTTTTACGGCGAATAAACAATAACATACCAATTAGGAATGTTGAAAGTCCTATTAAAATAGATGCAGGATAATGTGCTGCAGTATTAGGTAACTTATCACCTTGTTTTGTCGCATTATCTTTTACGTTACCACCTTGTGAACTGCTATCCCCTTTAACTCGATTGCCATCTTGGGAGCCTTTGCCATCTTGCAAACTGCTATCGCCCTTAACTCGATTGCCACCAGAACCGTTGCCACCAGAACCGTTGCCACCAGAACCGTTGCCACCAGAACCGTTGCCACCAGAACCTGTGCCACCACAACCTGACACAACAGACCAAGAGCCAACAGAAGCTGTCGGAGCAGGCGGGATCGGGGGAAGAGAGGGGGGGGGGG
>NZ_JAEHBO010000172.1:0-2122 GCF_016483575.1 Bacillus cereus group sp. N12 | reverse complement strand
ATCCAATCTAGTACATTACGTAAGTATGCTGATGTACTAGAAAAAGAGGGTTATACTTTCATAAAGAATGAACGTGGGCATAGGAAATATAGAGAAAGTGATGTAATGGTGTTTCGTAAGGTTATCAACCTAAAGAACGACACAGACATGACATTAGAAAACGCAACAAAACAAATAGTATCATGGCATCAAGGCATTGAGGTATTGCCATTAGAGCGAGACGAAATTGAGCGCTATGAAGAACCGGATTTCAACGCTACAACGCTACAGACGATGCTTCAAGATCAAAACGAGGTCATTGAAAAGCAAAATAAATTACTACAAGAATTAAACAAACGTTTAGTCGAACAAGACCAGCGATTCGCACAAAGAGAATCAGAGTTATTGAGCGCTATACAAACGATATGGGAATCCCAAACGCTTATAGCGACAAATACTAGCGAAGACATGGCGAAGAACCAGGGACGTGATGAAATGCTCATGCAAACAATAAGGGAAGTCCAGGAAGTTAAGAAGATGATTGCAGCAAGTAAAGATAAGAAATGGTATGAGTTTTGGAAATAATCTTTTGAAATTTGAGCTTTTTTGGATACTTACTGATAACGGATTTTATGTGAACTAAATTTTGGGAAGAAGGAATTGAAAATGAATAAAAAATGTCCTAATTGTGGTTCTAGAGAAATCGGGCAAGATTCATTAGATGCCCAAGCATGTTTAAGACTTATTAGTACGAATAACCCTTTTAATCAATTTTCAAGAGTGATTGCTGATGTTTGCACGGAGTGTGGTAACATTTTATCTATGAAAGCAGAACATCCAGAGTATTTTAAAGTAGATAAATAAAAACTACTGATATTTTATAGATTATGTGAACGAAAAATCCCTTTAGAAAGAAGATCTGAAGGGATTTATTTTAGATTTTGAGATACATGGACTGCTGATAAGTGGTGTTATGTAAACTTCACATGAATAAGATATATAATATAAAAATAACGATTAACTGAGGTGAGAGTATGGAAAATACATATGAAATTCCTATATTAGAAACAAAGCGTCTTTTATTAAAAAAACTAGATTTTCATGATTTAGATGATTTATTCGAAGTCTATTCGGATCCTCAAACAACTACCTATGTACCTCGGGAGGTACAAAAACATAAAGATGAAACTCGTATTTTTTTAGAAAACACGATGGAAACAGCTAAGAAAGGTAAGTCCTTCACATGGTCTATTATCTTTAAGGGTGATCAAAAAGTTATTGGAACCTGTGGCATTTGGAAATTATTATACGGTAGCGCTTCTTTAGGAGCTGTTATTAACCCACTTTATTGGGGAAAAGGAGTTATCGTCGAAGCTTTAGAAGAAGTAATAAAGTTTGGTTTTAAAGAATTAGATTTAAATCGTATTGAAGGAAGATGTGAAGTAAGAAATATAGCGTCTGAACGAGTTATGCAAAAGCTAAAAATGACATATGAAGGAACATTGAGACAAAGTGTAATGATCAATAGTATGTATTGCGATTCTAAGGTATATTCTCTATTAAAACATGAATATGATAATTTTCGATAACAGAACTTATGTAAAAAGCTAGCATGGATCTAGCTTTTTCTTTTTCGTTCATGAATGTTCTAACCTCTTTATTTGTTATGTTTTGAATGTATACTTTTGTTGTGTATTTTGAGGATATCAGGTGATTTGGTGTAAAGTCAATGTTTTAGAGGATTTGAAAGTAAACTAATATTCAAAAGTTTACATTGGAACTAATGATTGAAATCCAACATACCATGCCATGAGCATTTACAATATAGTTTTAGTCAGAGCAATAAGAAAAACCACAGCAGATCGCTGTGGTTTTTCTTATTTAATAACATTTTTAATTAGCAGTTATATCCAGGTCTTGTTGGTGCTCCGAGTTGAACTTGTTGAGTTTGTAATACTTTTAAAGTCAAATCAAGAACGATTTTTTCGCGTAATTTGTCAAATGATTTTTCGGAATGTGTTTTCTCACATGAGCCTTCATGATGACTATCATGATCATTATGACATGGTGCATAGTCAAGCTCATAAAATTCTGCACTGATTAATTCACAATATGGTTGTTCATTATAGAAAACATTGTTTTC
>NZ_JAEHBO010000171.1:0-2385 GCF_016483575.1 Bacillus cereus group sp. N12 | reverse complement strand
AATTGATGTCAACTAAGTTTTTTATTTCGTTTGTCGTTTTCTGCGTTATTGCATCGGCGACTTGTTCTATATTACACCTCAATATAATAATAGTCAATATTAATCTTTCGTTTTTTTTTAAAGATGAAAGATACTCTCATACCCCTTCTTTATTTCTCATACATATTAATAAGATAACTGAAAGGAGTGTAGAGATTGTTCGATTCTTCTTTATTACGCATCATAAGCACCCATTCAAGAATTCCAAACTATCATAGAAATTTCCCCATCATTCTATTCTGGAGTCAAAAAAGCGGTTGCACCTCTCTTGCTAATTGGTTCTTTTACCAGATTGATTTATTACAAACAGCTCTAAGCTATAGTCCTTTCATTCATAATTATGAATATCATATATACAAAAATACACCTGCCTATAGTGTACGACTAGGTATAGCGTTACGAGAAAAACAAAAAGAAACTTTTAAACTTGTTCGCAACCCTTATAGGAGGGCAGTCAGTTCTTTCGTATCCTTAATTGCACCTCCTTATGTGGAGAATCCCGAATGGAAACCCATCCGAAAGTTTTTATATCAAGATGAAAACTCTCCTAAAGGGATCTCATTTAAACAATTTCTATACTGCTTATTTATTAAAGGTGCTCAAGCAGATGACATTAACCCACATTTCACACAACAATATATAACTGGTGAAGAAGAATATGTGACCAATTATATATACTTAGAAAACTTCAATCAGGAAACGAAAGAATTAGAAAAGCGTTTCGAATTAAAAGTTGCACCAATAAATGAGTTCTCAACATCTTGGCATCATCAAACTCCCACCATGATTTATAAAGGGGATTTTAGTGAAGGCGATATTACGAATCCTTTATTCCCTCGCCATCCTACTTTCGAAAGTTTTTACGATACTGAGTGTATGCAGCTCGTTCAAACAATATTTCAAAACGATTTCGATACATATAGATATAGCAAAGAATATCCATACTAATTTCAGTCTATTTTCTTTGCTAAATATAAAAAGATACCTCATATATATAAGGTATCTTTTTAACATTTTTAATTATATAAAACATACTGTTTAACAGTCCCGACTCTACACCTTATTACCTTTTAATAGATTACGTATTTTTTGCTTATCCGCCCATCCTACTCCAATTAAAACTAGACTTGCCCCCATTATTACCCTCCATGTCAGAGATTCATTTAATAGGATAATTGAAGTAACAATGCTTATTAACGGTAATGCATTTAAATATAATCCACTTACTGATGCAGAAACTCTCTCTAGCGCTTTATTCCAGAACCAATATGCTAAAATTGTTGCTCCAATAACAAGGTACATTACACTAAATCCCGTTTTCCAAGTTTCAATCTTTGGGAAACCGTAATAAAGAATTTCTACCAAGGCAAACGGCAATAGAATAACAGCTCCGATAATTAAAGTTAATGTGGTAAATACCTCATTTGATAAATACTGTTCTTGTTTTGGTCGTTTTAACAAAACTGTGTAGAAAGCAAATAGAAAAGTGCTCAATAATATAAGTACATCTCCTATTAAAGATACTTCTTGATCAACACCTTTAGATGGAATCGTAATAAAGAGTACTCCTATAGCCCCCAATATAATTCCTATCCAATAATTCAACCGAATTTTCTCTTTCAAAAAGAATGCTGAAAATAGAATTGTAACTAATGGTAATGCAGCATCTATGATACTAACATGTAATCCACTTGTTAAAGAAATGCCGTAGGATGTAAACATAAAATATCCAGCTACACCGGTAAAAGCTAACAAACTCATTCTTTTCCATGGAACTTTTTTATGTACAACTGATTTTTGTAGTTGTTTAAATGAGAATAGCATACAAATTCCACCCGCAAAGAAAAGACGAATAAACAACAAAGTAAACGGTTGAATAGATTCTAACGCCCATTTCGTTGGCGCAATGGCTGTCCCCCATAATATAACAGCCACTAATAACATGCATATTTCTTTCATAATCCCCCACACCCATCAAAAATATATGTTAACTACCTTAATTATAGATTCATCCTTATGTAAAACCCTAAAAAAACAAAGAGGTTATGTAAAAGTAAAAATTTTTTTGTTCATTTTACAACTAAATTCATGCAAAAGGTAATTCTTACCTTTAATTTACATTTAAATATATTACTTTATAACCTTCTTATCACTTTATATCGTTTCTATTTTATCTTTTTTCTTCTTTAGGACTATTAAAATTATAGATTATAACAGCTGATAAATAAAAATAAACATAAAAAAACCTAAGTCGAATCGACTTAGGTTTTTGCTTGGCGACGTCCTACTCTCACAGGGACAAGGTCCCAACTACCATCGGCGCTAGAGAGCTTAACTTCCGTGTTC
>NZ_JAEHBO010000170.1:0-2427 GCF_016483575.1 Bacillus cereus group sp. N12 | reverse complement strand
GTTGGGACCTTGTCCCTGTGAGAGTAGGACGTCGCCAAGCAAGCTTAAGACGAGTCAGAATGACTCGTCTTTTTTGTGTTTTATAACTTCTTTTCAATGCCAAATACTACCTGGATTTTAAAGAACTCCCTATTCTTTTAAGATTTTTGGTTACATATCTATATAAGTTCTATTCTGTTTCTTTCGTGATTTTTAATATGTAATTTAAGATTTTCTATTTTATTTCTTATAGATAAGATTCACCGGTATGTTAAAATAGTACAGTTGTTTTTGAGGTACGTTAACATAAGAGATTTAATTTGGAAAAAGGAGATAATATGAAAAAGATAGGTATGATTACTATAGTAGTTTTAGTGCTTCTAACAATCGCGTATATGTTAGTTGGGAATTATTTTTATAACTACGCATTGAATGCGAAACAAGAAAAAGAATTTTTGCAAGATAACCCTCATTTGGCGGAAACAGTGAATGCATCGGGAGATGTATTGGCTACGAATGAAAAAGAGAATGCGGATTTTGTATCGAAATATAAACCGAACACATTAACTATACGTTCTTTCGATAAGCTGAATTTAAAAGGTTATGAATATATGAATGAATCATCTAGCCATAAATGGGCAATTGTAGTTCATGGATATAATGGCAGAGCATCAGAAATGACGAAATATATTCGGAACTTTTATGAACGAGGCTATAATGTCATAGCACCAGACCTTCGTGGACATGGAAATAGTGAAGGGGATTATGTTGGTATGGGCTGGCATGATCGTAAAGATGTCCTACTGTGGATTCAACAAATTTTAAAGAAAGATCCTAATGCTGAAATAGCTCTATATGGTATTTCTATGGGTGGAGCAACTGTAATGATGACTTCAGGCGAAGATTTACCTTCAAACGTTAAAGTTATTATTGAAGATTGCGGATATTCAACTGTTAGTGATGAATTTACGTATCAACTAAAAGATTTATTCCACTTACCGAAGTTTCCTGTTATGAATGCGGCCAATACAGTTACTAAATTGAGGGCGGGATATGATTTAGAAGAGGCTTCAGCTGTGAAACAAGTTGAGAGAAGTAAAACACCTATGCTATTTATCCATGGGAATGCTGATACATTTGTTCCTTTTGAAATGCTAGATCAGGTGTATAATGCTGCAAAAGTAGAAAAAGAGAAGTTAATTGTTCCAGGTGCCGGGCATGGGGAAGCGGAGAAAGTAGATTCAAATAAATATTGGAATACTGTATGGAAATTCGTAGAGAAGTATATTCCGGCATAATTAAAGTTGTTTCATTTTTATAGACGATAATCGGAGGGGAATAGTCTGCCCTTTTGATTATCGTTTTTTTCTAATTAGGTATTCTGCTATAAGTATATTTTTGTATGTACTATAGAAGAAAATAGAGCAAAAACTTTTGAATTCCTTAATCTCAGTGCTACAATGATTGAAAACTAAGTTTTAAAGAGGTGTTAATATGAAAATTGAAGTATGGTCAGATTTTGTATGTCCATTTTGCTATATTGGGAAGCGTAGATTAGAGATGGCTTTAGAGCAATTTCCGCATAAGAAGGATGTTGAAGTTGAGTTTAAAAGTTTTGAGCTAGATCCGAATACTCCCGTTTACTCTGGAACGAGTATTAATGAAGTGCTTGCATCAAAGTATGGGATTAGTATTGAAGAAGCTAAGCGTAATAATGTACAACTAGGAAATCATGCAGCTAGTATGGGTTTAAGTTTTAATTTTGATGAGATGAAGCCAACGAACACTTTTGATGCGCATCGTCTAGCGAAGTTTGCGAAGGATCAAGGGAAGGAAAAGGAGATTACAGAAAATCTTCTTTTTGCATATTTTACTGAATCAAAGAACTTGAGTGATGTGGATACGCTAGCTACTATCGCTGAAGCTTCAGGTTTAGATAAGCAAGAAGCTTTACATGTTATTAATGATAAAAATGCGTATGCCAATGATGTTAGAATTGATGAGGCGGTTGCTCAGCAATATCAAATTTCGGGAGTACCTTATTTTATTATTAATCAGAAGTATGCTATTTCAGGTGCGCAACCACTTGAAACTTTTGTTGGTGCACTTCAGCAAGTTTGGGAAGAAGAGAATCCTGCACCGCAGTTACAGGAACTTTCAGCAGATGGTGGAAGCGATCTTTCTTGTACTGATGGAAGTTGTTCAGTGCCGTCAAAAGAACAATAGTCTTTATTATTGGATAGCAACCCATAGAGAGTTTTATGGGTTGCTTGTATATGACTATAGAAGAAATATGTAAATGAAATTTATAAAATATAAAGTTTTTTAAAAAACGTATTGACGATTGTATAAATGGAGTGTAATATAGAACAAGTCGCCGATGCAATAACGCAGAAAACGACAAACGAAATAAAAAACTTAGTTGACATCAATTAACGAAAATGTTAA
>NZ_JAEHBO010000017.1:0-74807 GCF_016483575.1 Bacillus cereus group sp. N12 | reverse complement strand
TTCGTATGGGAGTAGCAATCCGTATGGCCATCCTCACCAAAGTGTAGTAAGGAGATTGAAACGGCACGGTATAATGATATATGGAACAAATAAACGCACTGTAGAAGTGAATACAGATGGGGAACATATTATGATAGGGTCTAGTGGATTCATGCCATTATTGAAGTAATTCATACATTAGAGATGGAGACCGTCCCTTTTTGGAAAAAATGAATAACATATATTATAATTACGAGAGACGTAATTATAATATATGTTTCGTTAAACAAAATGGAAATTTCATTGGAATGTATAGACAACTACTTGTGTGTATATTAAGATGGGATTAGGCGAATAAGGTAATAAGAACAAGTAGGAAAGTTCATGGGAAAGGGTCGATGAAAATGAAAACGCAAATTGTCATCAATGCCAAAATTTACACAGGTCAAGAAGTAGTGGAAAACGGATTTATTCGTTACGCAGAAACAATTAAAGAAATTGGTTTGATGGCTCAATATGTACCACAAGAAGATGAAACTGTTATTGATGCTACAGGGAAGATTGTAATTCCAGGTATGATTGATGTTCATATTCATGGTGGATACGATATTGATGCGATGGATGCAAATAGCGATGGATTAGTAACTCTAGGTAAAGAAATGTTAAAAGAAGGGGTTACAACTTACTTCCCGACAACAATGACACAAGCTCCAGAAGCGATAGAAGCCGCACTAAGTGCTGCAAAGGAAGCGAAAGAAAAAGGAGCACATTTCGAATATATTCATTTAGAAGGACCGTATGTTTCAAAAAAACGTGCAGGTGCACAACCATTAGAACATATCGTTCCTGCGAATATTGAACAGTTTAAACAATGGCAGGAAGCAAGCGGTAATTTAGTTAAGTTAGTAACATATGCACCAGAGGAAGAAGGAGCATTAGAGTTTGAACAGTATCTTGCTGAAACTGGTGTTGTTGGCACAATGGGGCATACAGATGCAATTGATGCGCAACTAAAAAATAGAAACATTACACATGCAACACATTTGTACAATCAAATGCGTGGATTACATCACCGTGAACCAGGAGTTGTTGGTCATGTGTTATTAAATCCAGATGTAATGGTTGAAGTAATTACAGATGGCATTCATATTCACCCTGATATGGTGAAATTAGCATATAAATTAAAAGGGCCGAAAAAAGTAAGTGTCATTACTGACGCAATGCGAGCAAAAGGTCTTGAAGATGGATTATATGAACTTGGCGGACAGCCAGTACATGTAAAAGATGGTAGTGCTCGATTAGAAGATGGAACGTTAGCTGGTAGTATTCTAAAAATGGATCAAGCTTTCCGAAATGTAATTGAATTTACAGGATGTTCAATCGAAGACGCAGTACGTATGACATCAGTTAACCAGGCAGAAGAGTTTGGATTAAATAATAAAGGTGCGTTAGCGGTAGGGAAAGATGCAGACTTTGTTGTGATGACTGAAAATTTACATGTATATGATACCGTTCGTTTAGGAATTCATATGAAGGAAGGGAAGTAATTAAATGAATATTCTTGTTGTAAAAACTCCAGAAGAATTAGCAGAAGCAGGTTATAAATTAATTGAAGAAGTTGTAAAATCAAAAGAAAATCCAACATTAGGAATGGCTACAGGAAGCTCTCCATTAGGTATTTATGCAGAAATGCGAAAAAATAAACTTGATACAAGTCATGCAACCACTGTAAACTTAGATGAGTACGTAAATTTACCACACGAAGATAAAAACAGCTATCACTATTTCATGCAAGAACAGTTGTTTGATTATCTTCCATTTAAACAAACTTATGTACCAAACGGGATGGCAAGTGATTTAGAGGAAGAGTGCACACGTTACGAGAGCATTCTAGCTGCTAACCCAGTTGACCTACAGATTCTTGGAATCGGTGAAAACGGTCACATCGGATTTAACGAGCCAGGAACAGCATTTAATTCTCCAACTAACATTGTTGAATTAACAGAATCTACACGCCAAGCAAACCTTCGTTTCTTCGAAAAAGAAGAAGATGTGCCAACTCATGCGATTACAATGGGAATTGGAAGCATTATGAAAGCAAAACAAATTCTACTTGTTGCTATGGGGCCTAAAAAGGCAGAAGCACTTAAAGAGTTATTGCAAGGTGAATATAGTGAAGCGTGTCCTGCTACAGTTTTACAACGTCATCCGAATGTAACCGTAATCGCTGATCAAGAAGCTCTATCTTTATGCAGTGAGGCGATTGCTGATGAACATCGACAAGTATTCACCATTTCCGATCTATTATCAGATTCAAGAGTGGGTGAAACAGCTAATTGAGGACGGCGAATGGAAGCCGGGAGACAAAATCCCATCTGAGAATGAACTTTGTGATAAGTTCGAAGTGAGTCGTATGACAATCAGACAGGCGATTAATAATTTAGTGGAACAAGGCTATTTATATCGGAAACGTGGAATTGGAACGTTTGTCCAACTTCCGAAAGTGGAACAAAAATTGCAAGGAATGACGGGATTCACAGAAGATATGATTTCTCGCGGGATGAACCCAAGTAGTCAATTACTTAGTTTCCGCCTAGTTCCAGCTACTGCGAAAATAGCAGACCGGTTGAGAATACAGGAGGGGGAGTCGGTTTATGAAGTGAGGCGTATTCGCTTAGCTGATGATGAACCGATTGCTTTTGAGACGACATATTTGTCGCCAGCTCTTGTAAAAGATATTAACGAAGAAATATTGCAACAATCTTTATATGAACATTTAGAGAAAAAACTGGGCTTTAAGCTTGTTAGCGCTACTCAATCAATTGAGGCTTCCATTGCAACGGATAATGAAGCTGAACATCTGCATATTCCTAAAAAGGCGCCTGTGCTTGTAATGCGCCAATGGTCATATTCAGAAGGTGAGATACCGTTAGAGTATGTGAAATGTATTTATCGTGGGGATCGTTATAAATTTATTACAAACATCGCACGTAATAAATAATATATTTCAGTTTGTAAAGTACAGTAAATTTTAAAGTGTTTAACATGTAAAGAAATAAAAATACGACTCATCCTTATAAGGAGTGAGTCGTATTTTTATTATGAGTAATTACGTGGTTAACAGCATCTTTAACCGTATTTACTACATAGTGAGCGTGCTCTTTTACTGCGTCATCTGCTTGAGACATAGCAAAACTGTGAGGAGTTAAAGAGAACATTGGAATATCATTATAAGAATCCCCTATGCAAGCAATTTCCTCTGGTTGTATTTGAAATTCTTTTAATAAAATAGAAATAGCAGAACCTTTACTAATATTAGGTGGCATTACATCTAAACATTGTTCTGCTGAAATGAAGGTGCTAACTTTCCCATGAAATTTTTCATCAATTTTTTTCTGAAGGAGTTGTAAGCTTTCCTTCGTTCCACCGACAGAAATTTTATTTGGAAAAATTGTATCATCAATTTTCTGTAATAGATTAGGTTCTTCAACAGAAGTCATCGTTACTTGTTGTTCAAGTTCATGAATAAACGGTGTTTTTTCTTCAATGTAGTAGCTATGTTCATCACTTACATAACGGAAATAAGGGTCTTCATTTGTCATAGCTAACAAATCTGGAAGAATGCTGGAATCGAAAGTTGCAGATAATAGCTTCTTATTTTCATGTGTATATACAAAAACACCATTTACACTAATGCGATGGAAATTTGTATTAACCGCTCTCATTAAGTCTGCAATTTCATTATCAAGTCTTCCAGAAGCGAAACAAAGAATTACATTTTGTTCAGCTAAGCTGCGCAAAGCGATAATATCTTGTTCGTCGATAAAACCTCCGTGTTGCATCATTGTTCCATCAATATCACTTACAAACATTTTAATCATGTTGCAATCTCCTTTCTATGTACAGTTGCCCTTACATTATACGCATCATATACAAACATGTCTAAAAAATGAATTTTTATTAAATGGTAGATGTTTTACATTGACGACAAAGAAGAATATTCTGTAACATAAAAGCAGGCTATTTAAGTACGAGGGTGGTGTTATATGAGTAATTATCTAGAAATTAAAAAAGTTTTAAATAATAATGTCATCATTGCTAGCCATCCTGAACACGAGGAAGTAGTAGTGATTGGTAAAGGAATTGGATTTGGAAAAAAAGCGAAAGATGTATTGGAGCAAGAACAAATTGAAAAAATGTTTGTTTTAAAAAATGAACGTGATCGAGAACAATACAAACTGTTAGTGCCGCATGTGAGTGAAAAATTAATTGAATTAATGAATGACATTATGTTCTACATTCAAGAAAAGGCAAAATCGCCATTAAATGAACATATTCACATCGCTTTAACAGATCATATTTCTTTTGCAGTTAAGCGGTTAAAACAAGGACTTACAATAGATAATCCTTTTCTGGTTGAAACGAAAATGCTGTATCCAGAAGAATACGAAATTGCTGAAGGTGTTGTAGACCTTTTAAATTCTCGTTTGCAAATTACATTGCCAGAAGGAGAAATTGGTTTTATTGCACTCCATATTTACAGTTCACTTACAAATTCAGATTTATCTTCAGTTAATCAAAACTCCCGTCTCATTGCACAACTTGTATCTTTAATTGAAACAAGCTTACAAATTACATTAGACCAAGAAAGTATTCACTATTTGCGCCTTATTCGTCATTTACAATATGCTATTGAACGGGTGAAAAAGGGAGAAAAAGTTGAGGAATCACAAAGCTTTGCTGATTTATTAAAGGCAGAATATCCCGTCTGTTATAATTTAGCCTGGAAGCTGGTTAAGGTCATGCAAAAAGAATTGCAATTGCCTGTATATGAAGCTGAAAGTATTTATTTAACAATGCACTTGCAACGATTAGTGAAAGCGGAGCATGTGTAAAAAGACATATATTTTTGTCTAAAATGAAAACGTTAAAAAAAATCATTGAATCGCTTACAATAGTTATGTATAATAACTATTGCAAAGTTATACAAATTTCGACAAACACATTAAGGTAAGTAACGAAAACGTTTGCCTTAATTATAGTGAACTTATACGTAAACCTATTTTTGACACGTGTTACTGATTCGATCAGGCATGAGTGGAGAAAAGCCAGGAATGTAAGCTAGAGAAAGGGATATACTACCCTTTGTATAGCTATCGTTCTATCTTTTTTTCCTCATGCCTTTTTGGCGTTTGTCGGAAGGTATCAATATAGATAAGAGAGGAAGGGTTTCCATGTTTAAGAAGATCTTTGGTGTTCTTCAAAAAGTCGGGAAAGCGTTAATGCTTCCAGTAGCGATTTTACCGGCAGCAGGTATTTTACTTGGATTTGGTAATGCATTTCAAAATCCACAGTTAACAAATGTTATTCCTGCTTTAAAAGCAGATTGGTTCGTAATGGTTGCAAAAATTATGGAACAATCTGGTGATATTATTTTCGCTAACCTTGCATTATTATTCGCAGTTGGGGTAGCAATTGGTTTAGCAGGTGGAGACGGAGTAGCTGGTTTAGCAGCATTCGTTGGCTACCTAATTATGAACAAAACGATGAGTGTGTTCTTAGAAGTAGATAAGTTAGTAAAAGTAACAAGTTCTGGAGCAGACCCAGTGAAAATTGGATTTGCAGATCCAGCATATGCGAATGTATTAGGAATTCCAACGCTACAAACAGGAGTATTTGGTGGTATTATCGTCGGTATAGTAGCGGCATATTGCTATAATAAATACTTCAATATTGAATTACCTTCATACCTAGGTTTCTTTGCAGGTAAGCGTTTCGTACCGATCGCAACTGCAACATTCTCTTTAGTAGTAGGTATTATCATGTGCTTCATTTGGCCATACATTCAAGGTGGCTTAAATACGTTCTCACATCAAATGATTGATGCGAATAGAACGTTAGCAGCATTTATTTTTGGTTTAATTGAACGTTCATTAATTCCATTTGGATTACATCACATTTTCTATTCACCGTTCTGGTTCGAATTTGGTCAGTACACAAATGCAGCTGGCGAATTAATCCGCGGTGACCAAAAAATCTTTATGGCACAGTTAAAAGATGGTGTAGAATTAACAGCAGGTACATTTACAACTGGTAAGTATCCGTTCATGATGTTCGGTCTTCCAGCAGCAGCTTTAGCAATGTACCATGAAGCACGTCCAGAAAATAAAAAATTAGCAGCTGGTATTTTAGGTTCTGCTGCATTAACATCTTTCTTAACAGGTATTACAGAACCACTTGAATTTTCATTCTTATTCGTAGCACCAGTATTATTCGGAATTCACGCTGTATTTGCTGGTCTATCATTTATGACAATGCAAATTTTAGGTGTTAAAATTGGTATGACATTCTCTGGTGGTTTAATCGACTTTATGTTATTCGGTGTATTACCAGGCCGTACAGCATGGTGGTGGGTAATTATTGTTGGTCTTGTACTAGCAGTTATTTACTACTTCGGATTCCGCTTTGCAATCCGTAAATGGAATTTAAAAACACCTGGTCGTGAAGTAGCAAATGCGAATGACGGCGCAGGAAAAACAGAAGCAGGTGAACTTCCTCGAGAAGTATTAGTAGCACTTGGTGGTAAAGAAAACATTGCTTCTTTAGATGCTTGTATTACTCGTTTACGTGTTCAAGTTAACGAACAAAAGAATGTAAACAAAGACCGCTTAAAAGAACTTGGAGCGGCTGGTGTACTTGAAGTTGGAAATAACATTCAAGCTATTTTCGGACCAAAATCTGACACATTAAAATCACAAATTCATGATATTATGTCAGGTCGTACACCTCATGTTGAAAAAGAAGAGCCTGTAAAGGTAGAAGAAACTCCTCAAAAAGTTGATGAAAATGAAACAATCGTATCACCAATTGAAGGGAAAATCTTACCGATTACAGAAGTACCTGATCAAGTATTCTCAGGAAAAATGATGGGAGACGGATTTGCAATCGAGCCAACAGAAGGAACAGTAGTTTCTCCAGTTAATGGTGAGATCGTCAATGTATTCCCTACAAAGCATGCGATTGGTATTCAATCTGAGGGTGGAAAAGAGATATTAATTCACTTTGGTATTGATACTGTAAAATTAAATGGTGAAGGATTTGAGGCACTTGTAGCGCAAGGCGACAAAGTGAAACAAGGACAACCATTATTAAAAGTAGATCTTGCATTCGTAAAAGAAAATGCACCATCTATTATTACGCCAATTGTATTTACAAATTTACAACAAGGGCAACAAGTCCAATTGAAAAAAGATGGAAATGTTAAGAAGGGCGAAAACGCTATTATTGACATTCAGTAGGAATTTGACGCAAAATGTTTATAATTATAATAGGCGATGTGGTTGACCGAACATCGCCTATTATATACAATAGATGATGTAGTACTCACGTCTATACAACTAAAAAAACTGTAATTTAAAGGAGATAAATTATCATGGAAAAAATCTTTAAAGTAACTAGCGACTCAGGAATTCATGCACGTCCAGCAACTCTACTTGTAAACACTGCAAGCAAATTTGGTTCTGACATTAACTTAGAGTATAACGGAAAAAATGTTAACTTAAAATCAATCATGGGCGTTATGTCTTTAGGCATTCAACAAAACGCAGAAATTAAAATCACTGCAAATGGTGATGATGCAGCTCAAGCACTAGCAGCTATCGAAGAAACTATGAAAAACGAAGGATTAGGAGAATAATGACTCTTAATATTCAAGGGATCGCTGCATCAAGTGGGATTGCTATTGCAAAGGCTTTCAGACTTGAGAATCCTGAATTTAACATTGAAAAGAAATCAATTACAAACGAAGCTGCTGAAATTGCACGCTTAGACGCTGCGCTTGAGAAAGCAAAAACTGAATTAGAAGCAATTAAGGACCACGCTTTTGCTGAGCTGGGTGCTGATAAAGCTGCGATCTTTGAAGCACATTTATTAGTATTAAATGATCCAGAACTAGTAAACCCGGTAAAAGATAAAGTAAATAGCGAAAAAGTAAATGCTGAATTTGCAATGGATGAAGTTGCATCAATGTTTATTTCTATGTTTGAAAACATGGATAACGAATATATGAAAGAACGTGCTGCGGACATTCGTGACGTAACAAAACGCGTTCTTGCACATTTACTAGGAATTAACTTCTCAAACCCTGGTACAATTTCTGAAGAAGTAATCATTATTGCTGAAGATTTAACACCATCTGATACAGCTCAGTTAAACCGTAAGTATGCAAAAGGTTTCACGACTGATATCGGTGGACGTACATCTCACTCTGCAATTATGGCTCGTTCTATGGAAATTCCTGCAGTTGTTGGTACGAAAGTTGTTATGGAGAAAATCCAAAATGGCGATATCGTAATCATTGACGGTTTAGATGGAGAAGTAATTGTAAACCCATCGGAAGAAACTCTTCGTTCTTTTGAAGAAAAGAAAGCGAAATTTGAAGAGCAAAAAGCAATATGGGCAAAATTAAAAGACCAAGCTACTGTAACGAGCGATGGACATCACGTTGAGCTTGTTGCTAATATCGGAACACCAAATGATGTACAAGGTATTATCGATAATGGCGGAGAAGGCGTTGGTTTATACCGTACAGAATTTTTATACATGGGCCGTGACAATCTTCCAACAGAAGAAGAGCAGTTCGAGGCGTATAAAGCAGTTCTTGAAGGTGTAAAAGAAGGTCAACCTGTTGTTGTTCGTACACTTGACATCGGTGGAGATAAAGAGCTTCCATACTTACATTTACCAAAAGAAATGAACCCATTCTTAGGATACCGTGCAATTCGCTTATGTCTTGATGAGCAAGATGTGTTCCGTACACAACTTCGTGCATTACTTCGTGCTAGCGTATACGGTAACTTAAAAATTATGTTCCCAATGATTGCAACTCTTGATGAGTTCCGTCAAGCGAAAGCGATTTTATTAGAAGAGAAAGCAAAGCTTGTAGAAGCGGGTACAACTGTTTCTGATTCTATTGAAGTGGGTATGATGGTTGAAATTCCAGCTTCAGCAGTATTAGCAGATCAATTCGCAAAAGAAGTTGATTTCTTCTCTATCGGAACAAATGACTTAATCCAATACACAATGGCTGCAGACCGTATGAACGAACGTGTAGCTTACTTATATCAACCATATAACCCATCTATTTTACGTCTTGTAAAAATGGTTATCGATGCTGCTCATAAAGAGGGCAAATGGGCTGGTATGTGTGGTGAGATGGCGGGAGATTCACTTGCCATCCCATTATTATTAGGATTAGGCTTAGATGAGTTCAGTATGAGTGCAACATCTATCCTTCCTGCAAGAACACAACTAAGCAAGTTGTCAAAAGCAGAAATGGAAACATTAGCAGAAAAAGCATTAACAATGTCAACTGCTGAAGAAGTTGTTGAATTAGTTAAAAGCATATAATCAATAAAAAAACCTGAGTCGATTTGAAATCGGTCTCAGGTTTTTTCTATGAGAAAAGTAAATCTTATTTGCTTACTATCGAGGATAAGAGACAGAATTAGATAGCGATTGCAACGATATCAGTTGGGCATACACGTAAAATACCAGTAAAAGTATTTCGATTTTGATTGTTCTTATCGTCTTTATTGTTATCTTTGTCGTCTTTGTTATTACGAGCTAAAGCAGAGAAAAGAGCAACACCGTTAGCGAAACCTTCAAAAATTACATTGTTGAAAGTACCATTACCTCTAATGCTTAAAAGAGAAAGCTCTGTTCCAACTGAAATGCTAGCAAGTACGTTACATACAGCTGGTTGTTGTGGTTTTACCTCTCTCTCTTTCTCACGATGGTCGCGATGGTCACACTCTCTTTCACGATGATGACAGTCTCTAAAGTTATCACAGCATCCAAATGATCCAAACATAATCCTCATCACCCCCTTCACACTTATAATCTATGTAAGTTCGGTAGTTAGTGACTGGACAGAGCGTGGAATTTTTTCTAGGGTATTTTCTCATTTTAAAAGACTAGCTGGGTGTTTAGTACGGAATGATGTTTAAAATAGGGGAAATATCACAAAAAAGTGTAAAGACCACCAAAATGAATGAAATAGGTAGGCTTTACACTTTTTTACTTTTATATAAAACAATGATATATACTGGGAGAGCTAAGAGTAATGGTGCAATGGATCGTGCAGTATGTTTTTCTGCGTCTAATTGGAACGCTTCTTCTTTTGGGAATTGTAACACTGATATGTTTGCAGCATCGCCAATAAAATATAGAAGTAGTACAGTTACTATGTAACTTAAAAGTGCGATAAAGCTTCCGTATGAACTCAATGAAAATCCCTCTCTTGTTATCTATTTGTTATCATTGTATCATAATTGTAACAAAAATACACGGTTATATTTCGATACTTTAACAAATTTCGACACAAAACGTCATATTTGTTTATGGAATTTACATAAACTGTACTGTTTATCTATCTGTAGATATCCAATAACACATTGTAATATTACGGATGTGTGACAGAGTATAAAAAAACGAAGGTAATGAAATTACCTTCGTTTTTACTATTTTGCCCATTCACTCACTTGCTCTACGCTCATTCGTGGTGCAGGGTGGCCTTTTAAAGTTGATTCACCAATTGTAATAAGCATAATTGGTACGTATCGAGATGAAACATTGAATTCTTCTGTAAGTGCTTGTGGATTGAAACCACCGATAGCGCAAGTGTCCCAGCCAGTTGCTTTAGCTGCAAGCATAAGTTGCATTGCTGCTAAAGATGCATTTGAAAAAGCAGCATCTCTTGGAAATTGTTCACGAGTATATGCAGATTCAATATTTTTAGCTAAACGCTCTTTTGCTTCTTCTTTCATAAAGCCTTGTTCAACAATTGGACCATAAACGGGTGCAACATTTTTATAAGCTTCTAAATCACCTAAAACAGCGACTACTGCAGAAGCATCGAGAATTTGTTGTTGGTTATAAGCAATTGGATGTAATCGTTTTTGTACATCTTCTCCTTGGAAAACAAGGAATTTCCAGTGCTGTAGGTTCCAAGCAGAAGGTGCTTGTGCAGCTGCTTTTAAAATTTCATGTAATTCTGTCGATGAAATTTCTTTGTCTGGGTTGAATGCACGTGTAGACGTGCGTTCATATAGAACGTTAAAAAAGTTATCGTTTGTCATTATATATCCTCCAAATTACATATCAAATTATTTAAAAATAAATGTAATATCTTCTACTTACATTTTGTAAGTTGTCGAGTTTAAGAATATAATATCTTTATTTTAATTGTCAAGTTTTAAAGAGTAAGCTAGGGCATTCATACAAACGATACAATTCCTATAATCATACACTAAAAAAGGAATTTATAGAGTGAAAAAGCGAAGATTACATTCTCAATTAGCTTGTTGCTATGTATCCCTCACGCATTAAAGTTTTTGGGAATAGCTATTTATAAAACGTTTGTGAGGAATTCTGTAGAACAAGATATATGAAGTGAGTGAAGACTAGTGATGAACATACTACATTTTTTATTAGAGAATACGGTTTTCCAAAATGTACTACAAGATCTTAAGTTAAATGTCCTTTATATAGAAAATGGATGCACACATCAACAAACGATTGAAAATATTCATCCCAAATGCATGTTTATAGCAAATAGTTTTGAAGAAGGAGAACTATTGTTTCATAAGACTAAACCGCATATTGTAATTATGTATGTAACAGATTTTTCTCAAATAAAATATATAAAGAATATGTATAATCCACATAGTACATTCATTGTCATTTGGGATCAACAAATAACAAATGAGTTTACAGAGGTGCTTACGTTAGGAATACGTAATATTGTGATAGCACCAGTAACTCCACAAGTAGTTTTAGAAGAAGTAAATAAAAGTTTGTATCAACTTTCTTTAGTGCGGCAAGTAAGTTTGCAACAAGAACTACTGCAGATGATGTTTGATTTTCACAATGATCTATTATTTATAGTAGAAGATGATGAGATTGTTGATTGTAATACGAATTTTTTAGAGTTTTTTGGATATGAAAATTTGTTTGATTATCGTGAGCAACATTTAGTGTTTGCCGAACATTTTATTAGAGAAAATGGATATTATTCGACGACTCATGATATAACATGGTTAGATGATACATTATCATATGATAGAAGAATTAAGATGTCTAATTATGAAGGAATTGTATCAACTTTTTTATTACGTGCGACGCCGTTACCAGAAGATTTATCGAGATTTATTGTAAAGTGTACAGAGATTACAGAATTAGATGAAATCTATCAAGAACAAGAAAGACTTGCCATGATAGATTCATTGACAGAGATTTATAATCGTTTGAAGTTCCAACAAATATTAGAGGTAGAGTGGGATAATGTAATACGTAACGATGAAAAAATGGCAATTATATTATTTGATATAGATAATTTTAAAACAGTAAATGACACATATGGTCATGATTTTGGAGACTTAGCATTAATACAACTTGCAGAACTTATGAAGTCTAAAGTAGAGCAACAACATGTATTTGCAAGATGGGGAGGAGAAGAATTTATTATATTAGTGACAAATACAGTAGAAAAAGAAGCATTTCAAGTTGCAGAATCATTGCGCTTTTTTATTGAAACAAAACAATTCTCTGGAATTTCGAAATTAACAGCGAGTTTTGGAGTAGCGTTATATGAGAAAGGAATTACAAGAGAAGAATTAATGCAGCGAGCGGACATTGCATTATATGAAGCGAAAAAAAATGGGAAAAATCAGGTATGTATATATAGAAAAGAAAAAATGTGATTTTTCGCAACTAATTGTTGCGATTTTTTTTTATTGCCTGATAATAGTAGTAGGGAGACCATATGTAATGAAGTAATTATGGAGGAACAATATGATAAAAAAAATAATAGTAGTTGCTTCACTATGTACTGTTGTTTGCGGCGGAGTATACTATGCTTTCTATGCTCCCAGTGTAATGGAACAAACAGTGTTAACTACTAATGTGGCCCCGGCTATTGGGTCAGAAGTGCAAGATAATATAGAAGAAAAAGAAGAGAGACAAATTGATTATGCTAGTATATCTCAAAAATTAGATCAATATTTAGTAGGAAAGCAATTTAATGGGACAGTTTTGGTGACTGATAAAGAGCGTGTTATATTGAATAAAGGATATGGATATGCTGATGTTCAAAATAAAATAGAAAATACACCTCAAACAAAATATCGTATCGGTTCTATTACGAAAACAGTAGTTGCTACATCTATTTTACAGCTACAAGAACAAGGGAAATTAAACATTCAGGAAAATGTAAATACATATATTCCTTCATTTCCAGCAGATAAAAATATCACTTTATATCATTTATTAACGCATACATCGGGTTTACCGGAAAGCGGCAAAGGAAAAGTGAATGCGGCTTCTCGTATAAACTTAGTAAATTGGATTGGAAGTCAAAAAGTAGAGTTTCCACCAGGAGCAGGTTGGAGATATACAGATTATAATTATATGGTGCTTGCTTATATTATAGAAAGCATATCAAAAAAAACGTTAGGAGATTACATAAAAGAAAATATATTTATTAAAGCAGAAATGCACGAATCTGGTATGGGAAATATGGCTCCGGGAGATCAGCATTTTACTAAAGGGTACGTTAAGAAAGATAATGTACTTGAACCTGCACAAAAATTGTCAATGGATTGGTTATACGGTTGCGGCGAGATGTATACGACAGTTGGAGATATGAAGAAATTAGACGAAGCAATTATAAATGGGAAACTTCTTTCTGAACAAAGTATGCAAGCGATGTTTTCACCTTCAGAAGAACGGAAATATGCATTTAGTTTTTATATATACCCAGATTATTTTCATAATCATGGTGTACTATCTGGTTGGAACACTTTCAATAATTTTAATAAAGAAAAAGGGACTTTTGTTATTTTATTTTCAAATGTGAAAAATAGTATGGATGATGATTTTAATAATGAGTTTCGAAAGATGGTAAATGATTTATTAGAACAAAGGGGATGAGAATATGGAAAACAAAATTTTATCAATAGGTTTCATCGGTATTGGTGTAATGGGAAAAAGTATGGTTCGTCATTTAATGCAAGAAGGTCATAAAGTATATGTATATAATAGAACGAAAGCGAAGACAGATTCTTTAGTACAAGATGGTGCAAATTGGTGTGATACACCGAAAGAGTTAGTGAAGCAAGTAGATGTTGTAATGACTATGGTTGGATATCCACATGATGTTGAAGAAGTGTACTTTGGAAGTGAAGGGATTATAGAGAATGCAAATGAAGGCACGATAGCCATTGATTTTACGACATCTACACCAACATTGGCAAAACGTATAAATGAAGTTGGTAAAAGAAAGAATGTATTTACGTTAGATGCCCCAGTATCTGGAGGAGATGTTGGTGCTAAAGAAGCAAGACTTGCAATTATGGTCGGTGGAGAGAAAGACATATATGATAGATGTTTACCGTTATTTGAAAAACTAGGAACAAATATTCAGTTACAAGGACCAGCTGGGAGTGGACAACATACGAAAATGTGCAATCAAATTGCAATTGCATCCAACATGATTGGAGTATGTGAAGCTGTTGCTTACGCGAAAAAGGCTGGACTAAATCCAGATAAAGTATTAGAGAGTATTTCAACAGGTGCAGCAGGTAGTTGGTCATTAAATAATTTAGCTCCTCGAATGTTAAAAGGAGACTTTGAGCCAGGGTTTTACGTAAAGCATTTTATGAAAGATATGAAAATCGCTTTAGATGAGGCTGAAAAATTACAATTACCAGTACCAGGTTTAAGCTTGGCGAAAGAATTGTATGAAGAGTTAATTATGGATGGAGAAGAAAATAGCGGAACACAAGTGTTATATAAAAAGTATATAAGGGGGTAAATGAGATGGATCTCCAAAAGTTTGATGAGATGATTGATGCTGTGCAGCGAGCAACTTGTATACAAATCAATGAAAAACAAAAGGAAGCCTTTAAACAAAAATATGATTTTGAACCAAACTTTGAATATGGAAGAGATGAGAAAGGGCATTATGTCATTCGAACCTCAAAAAAGATGTTAGAAGAAATGGAGTTTTATTTGGCATTAAAATATGATCGTGATGGAGTGGATCTTTATATGCAAGCTGAGATTGACGATATATGTCATGTGTCTGTTAGCTATAGTGAAGATGCGTTACATCTACAAGAATTGTTTCAATTTCTAGAAGAAAATAAATAAAAGTCCTCATTTGAGGACTTTTATTTATTTAGGTAAATATATTTCATTTTTATAATTATAAGCTAGAAGCTCGACGGCACCGTTCAACCGGGAACGGGATAACTTGCGCCATGTGGTTAGCGCCAAATTGTTTTGAGCGAGCGTGGCGTAATATATAAAATGCGCACAGAATAGCAACAGGAATAGCGCCGTATAAACTAAAAAATAAAGCGCTTACACAAGAGGCGACAAAACCTAAAACACCAACTTCTAACTCTTCCATAATAGCTCCTAAAATAACAGGAATAGCTCCGCATAAAACTCCTAGTATAAGTGCGATAAGTAAACTCATGATTATCCCCCTCTGTTTGCAATATTATTTTCCTTCTTATTAGTTGTAGTATATCATATATAAAACAGAATTTTCAGAAAAAAATCAAAAAAGTTCAACAAATGTTCAAAAAGTGTTGAGAAATACACTTGAAAAATCGAGTGGATAGATTGTTTCTTGGAAGAAGAGGAAAGATGCTTTGAATAAATAAAAAATCAGGCCTATTTCATTTTTTGAAATAAGCCTGTTCCATAGGAGGATGTATATATGTAGAGTGAATAAAAGGTTGGAAAAGGGGGTCCAAGTCCTTTTATTCAACTAGCTACCTTAATAGATTGGAACCCAGCCTTCAGTTGTAACAAAAATACGAATAGCTACAACTTGACGATCGTCCTGCAAAGTAAAATAATGTCTTGCATTTTCAGGAACAGAGATTAGGTCGCCTGGCTCAAGTTCAACGTCAAAGAATTTTCCATCTTTGCCTTCAATAGCAAAGATGCCATGGCCACTGACAATAAAGCGAACTTCATCATCAGTATGATGGTGTTCTTTTTGGAAATTAATTAATAATTTGTCAAGGTTAGGTGTGCTACTTGAAAGTGAAATTACATCATGCGCTTTATAACCTCGGCGTGCTGAAACATCAGCGATTTCTTTTGAAAAAACAGTTAATATTTCAGCTTTGTTATCATCTGTTAACGAATAATTTTCATTTAAATGAGTAGGAAGTTTAGAAATATTCCATTTCTCATATAAAACGCCTTCCTCTTGTAGAAATTTTGATACTTCCACTTCATTCTCAATGCGAGTATTTACTTCATGAATACGAATTTGCGCCATTAGAAACGCCTCCTTGAATTGATAATAGTTTTATATGAAATTGGAATAAAAACTCATAAGCTTCTAATCTTTTCTTTGCATCAAAGCTATCTCGGCCCCATACAGTGATGCCGTGATTTCGAATTAATACTGCTCCCGAATCTCCTTGTATATGTTTTCGGAAGTTCTCCCCAAGTGTTGGGATATGAGCATGGTTTTCGATAATAGGAATGTGAATTGTTGCACCTTCCTCCCAAATATCAAGAGCTTTAATGATTTCTTGATTTTGAAGGGTGACTGTATCGCTATACAAATTTGTGATGACATTGTTATCCGTTGTATGAACATGAAGTACGCACCCGGCATTCGTATTGTTATAAATATGTGTATGCAATATTGTTTCTGCTGAAGGGCGTAATTCAGTCTCTAAAACAGGAACTCCTGCATGATCTACTAATAGAAAATCATCTGGAGTGGTTTTTGTTTTATCTTTACCGCTTGCTGTAATAAGGAAAGTAAGCGGCTCATGACTAACTTTTATAGAAATATTGCCACTTGTTGCTGGAAACCAATTTCGAGTTGTTAATTCTTTTTTAATCTCGCTTAAGTCATACCATTGACGAAACAGTTGTTTCATGATTTCACCTCCAACAAATGTTTTAATTCAGCTTGAACATCGTGAAATGTTTCAAACGGTGTATAAACAATATGATTTTCTTTACACTTTGTAATAAGGAAATCGCGAGCGAATACTTTATCTGCTTGTTTCGCAGCTTGTAAATCAGTAATAGAATCTCCGATTACAATATGGAAATTATTTGTATCACTTAATTTGCGGATTAAAGATGATTTACATAATCCACAATGATTTTGACAGTAATGATCACAAGGGTTAGGCCACTTAACTGTAATGTATTCATTTGAAAAGTCTGTTTCATTACAGTAAATTTGCTCTTTTGGAATGATTCCTTGTAAGAGTGGATAGACGAAGAAATCCATTCCACCTGATACAACGTAAAAAGAAATATTATTTTCATTTACAAATTGTATAAATTCACGAAAGCCACTACGAATTTCGGCAGTTTCTTTTAAAAATTGAATTATATCATCATGCAAATTAGTAGGTAGCAATTGAAATAATTGAGAAACACCTTCTTGAATAGAAAGCTCTTGTGATAAAATTCTTTGCTTTATTTCTTCTGCTTCTGGTGGTGCGAATTTTTCCATAATCGACATAATGTTATCGTTATTTGTAATCGTACCATCGAAATCACAAAATACTTGAATACTCATAATTTCACCTCATAAGAGGGATTTCCCCATATTTGTAGTGCGCTATGCAAATTTATGTCATCTACTTCATGGAGTAGATTACCTTGCAAAGTAGCATCAATTGCAGTACGGAAAGCCTTTCCACCACCTTGCGCCCCATACGGATGCCCATGTATGCCGCCGCCCGCATTAATAACAACATCTTTACCGAAGTCTCGTAGAATAAAGGGAACGAAACCAGGATGAATGCCAGCAGATGGGACAGAGAAACTTTTCTTGAAAAATGCATCGTCTTCAGTTAGATAGTTTGAAATGTTGAAAGCATCTTCCTTTTCTAACGCAACACTTCCGTATGGAGACGGGAATAAAGAAAAATCAGCACCAGCATAACGTAGTAGCTTTCCAAGTAATAATGGAGATGAGACCCCATATAGCTTGGATGCTGAATAAGCACCACTTACAGCAGGGTGTGCCATAATAGGAACTGGGATTTCATCATCTTCTGCCAGTGATTGTAGTACATCTAGTCCGTAAGCAAATACATTAAATAATAGAATATCAGCACCAGCCTGCACTGCGCGTTTCGCATTTTCTTTTAAGTCGAAAGTTCGCCCTGTTAAATTTACGGCATATAATGTTTTATGGCCGTATGTTTCATATACGGATTGTAAAACTTCTTTTCCAGATACAATTCGCTTCGCAAGTGGTGTTAAGGAGTTCTCGAATAAAATTTCATCATCTTTTACGATATCCACACCACCAATTGCTTGATCGCGTAATTGAGTTTTTAAGTATCCAATATTTCGTCCAATCATTCCTTTGAAAATGCTCATTAAAAGGGGACGGTTATACACTTGTACACGATTTCGAATACCGTCTATACCGAATTTTGGACCAGGGAAGTGCTTTTTTAATTCGTCTGAAAACGTTAAGTCAATTAATTTCACTTCGCCATCAAGTGATAACTTTCCGAATGTAGTTGTTAAAATCGCTGGTAAATCTGGACTGAAATTTAATAATGGGTATTCGATTTTAATAATCCCACGTTTTACTTTTTTGCGTAGATACGAATTGATATGTTCTTGTTCATCTAATTCCTCAATATGAATGACGTTGCCTTTATGTTGTTTTAATTGTTCTTGTAATAAATGTGGCAAATGAGTCCAAGAGCCAATTGTTAAACCGAGTGCAATTTGTTCAGCCTTTTTGTCTAAGTTAAGTGAATCGTCATGGATTAAATACGTCGCTATAATTCCGCTCATTGTTATAACCTCCTAGTTAAATAAAAAAACCTCTCAGCTAAGGAGAGGTTTTTTTACAACCAGCTCCTTATCTGTCAGCGTAATGCTGCGAGAATTAGCACCGTGTCTACAATTGTAAATCGGTTGCCGGGTTTCGTCGGGCTCGTCCCTCCACCTGCTCTTGATAAGAAGTATTTAGAAATGTTTAAATTTTTAAGATAACTGAATTTTGTCAGATATTTTTCATGTTGTCAACGACTTTTTGAAAAAATTTAATTTATCAATTCGATTAATTGCTTCTCGTAATCGTTCTTCTGTATGCAAGAGACCAACGCGGACGTATCCTTCACCGTGTTCACCAAATCCAACACCAGGAGCAACTGCAACGTGTGCTTTTTCTAGCAAAATATCAGAAAATTGCTCAGATGTATAGCCTTCTGGTACAGGAAGCCATGCAAAGAAGGAGCCGGTTGGGATGTCTACATTCCAACCGATAGAGTGACAAGCTGAAATAAGAGCATTTCTTCGAGATTCGTAACTATTTACAAGATCTACGACGCAAGATTGTGAACTTAATAGCGCTTCGCGGGCAGCGTCTTGAACTGCACCAAAAATACTAACATACATATGATCTTGCAATAGGTTAATTGTTTCGATGACACTTTCATTCCCTATGGCAAAAGCAATACGCCATCCAGCCATATTGAAAGTTTTGGATAATGTGTAAATTTCAATTCCTATATCTTTTGCACCGTCTGCTTGCAAGAAACTAACCGGTTTTTGACCATCAAATCCGATTGCACCGTAAGCAAAATCGTGAACGACTAATATATTATGTTTATTAGCAAAATGAATGGTTTCATCAAAGAAATCTTTTGATGCAGTAGCACCAGTAGGATTGTTTGGATAGTTTAAAAACATTAACTTTGCTTGTTTCGCAATAGCGTCATCAATTTTTGTATAATCTGGTAAAAATTTATTTTCGGCAATAAGCGGCATTGTTTCAAATTGCGCTTTTGCTAAAGCAACTCCGGATAAATAATCTGGATAACCTGGATCGGGAACGAGAATCGTATCACCAGGATTGGTAAAACACATTGGTAATTCTACTAATCCAGCTTTTCCACCAAACAAAATAGCAACTTCAGTTTTTGGATTTACTACTACATCATATTCACGTTGATAGAATGTTGCCACGGCTTCTTTTAAGCTTTCGTGTCCGCGAAATGGCGGATATTTATGATGAATGGTCTTTTCTGCAGCATGTTGTAAAGCTTTTACGATATGCTGCGGTGTTGGTTGATCTGGATTACCTTGACCTAGATTAATAACATCGTGACCAGCCGCAACGACTTTGTTAACTTTTGCAACAAGTGAAGCGAAAAATTGTGTTGGCAATGATGTTACTATCTCAGAAGGTTGAAATAATTTCATACTTTCCACCTCTTTTGAAAGTTGTTACAATTCTAGTGACAAATGATATAATCTTTCCAGTATTTTGTAAAGAGAAAATTAAGAATGGGGCTGAAAAAATGAAAGTCGCATGTATTCAAATGGATATTGTATTTGGAGATGTAGAAAAAAATATGGAGAACGCTAAAAACAAAATAAGCGAAGCGATGAAGGAAAGACCAGATGTTATCGTCTTACCAGAACTATGGACAACAGGATATGATTTAACGAGGCTTTCTGAAATTGCAGATAGGGATGGATTAGAAACGAAAGAAAAGTTGAAAGAATGGTCGAAGCAATATGGTGTACATATTGTTGGTGGTTCTATAGCAAAGCAAACAGAGCAAGGGGTTACCAATACAATGTATGTCGTAAACAACGAAGGAGATCTAGTCAATGAATATAGTAAAGTACATTTATTTCAGCTTATGGATGAACACAAATATTTAATAGCCGGTAATGAAACAGGTGAGTTTAAACTAGATGATATCGAGTGCGCTGGCACAATTTGCTATGATATTCGTTTTCCAGAATGGATGCGCGTTCATACTGCTAAAGGGGCAAAAGTTATATTCGTTGTAGCAGAATGGCCATTAGTTCGTTTAGCACATTGGCGTTTGCTATTGCAAGCAAGAGCAGTTGAAAATCAATGTTATGTTGTTGCATGCAATAGGTCAGGAAAGGATCCGAATAATGAGTTTGCAGGTCATTCTCTAATTGTGGATCCTTGGGGTGAAGTCGTGGTAGAGGCAAATAAAGAGGAATCCATTTTATTTGGAGAACTTACATTCGAGAAGATTAAAGAGGTACGTAAAGGAATTCCAGTTTTTGCAGATCGCCGTCCAGAACTATACAAATAAAATATTGACAAGTGATTTTTATTCTTGGTATAGTCTTCAACATAAAGTTAAAAATTCTAAAAAATTATATAACTCTTATCAAGAGCAGGTGGAGGGATTTGGCCCGATGAAGCCCAGCAACCGACCGTAATACCATTGTGAAATGGGGCGTTTATGACGCCAAAAGGCACGGTGCTAATTCCAGCAGAAAGTAAAATTTCTGGCAGATAAGAGGGGAGAAGATAAACTTCAAACCTCTTTCTTAGTGGAAAGAGGTTTTTCTGCGTTAGAAAAACCTCTGAATTTAAAAAGGAGGAAAAGACGATGGGATATTATTCATTAACAGAAGTAACAGCTGTACAATATGCGAAAGAACATGGATATTTTGACAAGAAGGCGAATGTAGTTTGTCATGAAATAGGAGATGGAAATTTAAATTACGTGTTCAAATTAGTTGATGGAGAGAGAGCAATTATAATAAAACAAGCACTTCCATATGCGAAAGTAGTTGGTGAGAGCTGGCCGTTGTCTATAAAAAGAGCGACGATTGAAAGCAAGGCATTACAAATTTTCGCTAAGTATGTACCAGATTATGTTCCGGTAGTGTACAGTCATGATGAAGAGTTAGCAGTTACAGTAATAGAAGACTTATCAAGACTAACAATTACAAGAAAAGGATTAATAGATGGAGAAGGATATCCACTTTTATCCCAGCATATCGGTCGTTTTCTAGCACATGTTTTATTTTATACTTCAGATTTCGGTTTACAGTCAGAAGAGAAAAGGGTGCTAGAAGGTACATTTGTAAATCCAGACCTTAGTAAAATTACAGAAGATTTAGTTTTTACGGATCCGTTTGGACATTACGATACGAATGATTATGAGTCAGATTTACAGTCAGTGATTGATGAACTTTGGAGTGACAAAATTTTAAAACTAAAAGTAGCACAATATAAATATAAGTTTTTAACGAGAAAAGAAGCGCTTATTCATGGTGATTTACATACTGGTAGTATTTTTTCATCACCTTCTGAAACGAAAGTGATTGATCCAGAATTTGCAACGTACGGTCCATTAGGCTTTGATATCGGTCAATTTATTGCAAATCTATTATTAAATGCTTTATCGAGAGAAGAAGAAAAGAGAAGTGTACTATTTTTCCATATAGAAAAGACATGGAGTTATTTTGTAGAAACTTTTACGAAGTTATGGATTGGAGAAGGTGTAGAAGCATATACGAAAGAAAAACAATGGTTACCAATTATTTTGCAAAATATCTTTACTGATGCCGTCGGATTTGCCGGATGTGAACTGATTCGTAGAACAATTGGTTTAGCTCATGTAGCGGATTTAGATGAAATAGCAAATAAAGAAAGAAGAATTCAAGCTAAGAAGCAAGCGCTGTACTTAGGAAAAGAACTAATAAAATATGAATCTAAGTGTGCTGATATTCAACTGTTTCGAACATTATTTCAACAGACAGTTTCAGGAGGCATAAAAGCATGAGTACATTTGTAACTGTTCCGAGGTCTGTAAGTTGGAAAGGTGATGCAATTGCGGTATTAAATCAAACAAAGTTGCCGCATAGTACAGAATATAAAACGTTGACGACTATTGAAGAGGTATGGAAAAGTATTGTAATGTTAGAAGTACGCGGAGCACCCGCAATTGGAATTGTAGCAGCATTTGGTTTGGCGCTTGCATCAAAAAAATATAACACGATACATATTGAAGAATTTCAGAAGATATTTAATAGAGATTGTAACTATTTAGGGACATCACGACCGACGGCAGTGAATTTGTTTTGGGCAATTGATCGTATGAGAGAATCTATTCGAGAGATTACTACAATAAAAGAAGCGCAAAAAACATTAGAAGAAGAAGCGCTTCGCATTCAGCAGGAAGATGAAGAGGTATGCCGGAGTATTGGGGAACATGCGTTAACATGCTTTACAGACGGTGATAACATTTTAACAATTTGTAATGCTGGAAGTATTGCAACTGCAAGGTATGGTACTGCATTAGCGCCGTTTTATATCGGGAAAGAAAAAGGTGTACACTTACATGCGTATGCATGTGAAACGAGACCGGTTTTACAAGGTGGCCGTTTAACGACATGGGAGTTAAAGCAAGCGGGTATTGATGTGACGCTTATTACAGATAATACGGCAGCTCATGCAATTCGTACGAAAGAAATTGATGCAATTATCGTAGGGGCAGATCGAATTGTCGCAAATGGAGATACGGCAAATAAAATCGGAACAATGAATTTAGCTATATTAGCAAAGTATTTCGAAATTCCATTTTACGTTGCAGCTCCGTTATCTACGTTTGATATTACGAAACAAACAGGTACCGAAATTGTTATTGAAGAAAGAGATGAAACAGAAGTTACGAAAATTTTTGGCAAACAAGTGGCACCGATTGGTACAGATGTTTATAATCCTGCATTTGACGTAACACCGCATGAATTAATTACAGGTATTATTACTGAGAAAGGTATTATACGTGGAGATTATGAGCGAGAAATTGCATCATTATTTGAAAAACAAGCTAATACATAATAGCTTGTTTTTTTATGCCTAAATGTGCCTTTTCCCCTTATTTATATAATGAAAGGAGGAGAGAAGGATGGAAGAGTGGATCGGGATGATAGGTAATGTAGGCTTTCCAATTGTTGTAACATTATATTTACTCCATCGGATTGAAAGTAAATTAGATGGGATAACTGTTGCGATAGAGAAACTGCCACAGCAATTACTAAAGTACGATGATCCTCGTGATAAAAAATAAAGTTTGCTCTTCGTGAGCAAACTTTATTTTTTTATCACGCATTAACTGCCCGTAAAAGCCCGATTGGTGAGGGCTACGAATCAGTGGGGGATGAAGCCCCACTGATTAAAGTTTCACTTTATTGAGCAATATAACCACCATCGATAACGACAGCTTGACCAGTTATGCCTTTTGCTTTTTCACTCGCTAAAAACATAGCATAATCAGCAATTTCTTGTACTTGTAATAAACGTTTTTGTGGTACAAGTGGATAAATGACATCTTCTAAAACATTTTCAAGCGGTACATTTCGTGTAGTAGCTAAGTCTTGTAGTTGATTACGTACAAGAGGGGTATCGACATAACCAGGGCAAAGTGCATTAACAGTAATTCCATGGGTAGCACCTTCTAATGCGGCAACTTTTGTCAGTCCAATTACGCCATGTTTTGCGCTATTGTAGGCAGCTTTTCCGGCGAATCCGACAAGGCCATTAATAGAAGCGACGTTAATAATCCGGCCGTATTTTTGTTTTTTCATAATAGGAAAAGCGTGTTTGATGGCGATAAATGGAGCGATTTGCATAATTTTAATAAGAAGCTCGAATTTCTCAGTTGGAAAATCTTCAATCGGTGAAACATGTTGCATTCCTGCATTGTTAATTAATATGTCTAATGAACCGAAATGACTAACTGTTTGAGAAAGCGCTGCTGTAATTTCTTCTTCAGATGTAACGTCACATTTTAAACCGATAGCTTGAAAGCCTTCTTTTTGTAATTGTTCAGCAGCTTCTTTCGCACGATCTTCAAGGCGATCAGTAATAACAACTTTTGCGCCTTCTTTTGCAAAGGTATTCCCCATTTCATAACCAATACCACTCGCAGCACCTGTTAAAAAGACAACTCGATTTGTAACCATGATGAAAAACACTCCTTCATAATAAAAGTTCCCTCATTGCTCTATTTAGAGGGGGAACTACGAAATTCCTGCAAACATTTGGAAAAAATCCGTTAGCTATCTTGTTTTACAAAATAGTCTCTGCTATACTATTTTGTAAAGCAAGATACTTACGCTTATCTATCTTGTAAAACAAGATAGTGGGAGGATTTCAATTATGTCGACAAGTCAAATGCTGAAAGGGATTTTAGAAGGATGCTTACTTGCTATTATTTCTGAAGGTGAAATATACGGTTATGAAATGAGTGAAAAGCTAGCGAAGTATGGTTTTACAATGGCGAGTGAGGGAAGTATTTATCCGTTGTTAATACGGATGCAAAAAGAGGGGCTAATATCAAGTGTAATGAAGGAATCTCCATCTGGTCCAAAAAGGAAGTATTATACGTTAACAGAAAAGGGAGAAGATGAACTGGATGAATTTATGGGTCGCTGGGAAGCGATGCAAAGTAGTGTAGAACGTCTACTTGAAGGGAAGGGAAGAAAATAATGCTATCAAGTGAAGCGCAAAAGTTTTTGTTAGATATGAGATTGTTTTTGACCGCAAAGAGTGTGAAAGAAAGCGATATGGAAAGCTTTTTAGAAGATGCAGAGTTGCATTTAATAGAAGGTGAGAGTGGCGGGAAAAGTGTAGAAGAAATTTTTGGAAGTTCGCCGAAAGAATATGCTAATGAACTTGTAAAAGTGATGGAAAGAGATAGACAGGAAACGTGGAAGCAAATTGGTTTTACAGTAATGAATATCGTAGCATTTTGGATTATTGCTTCTATTTTAATAGTGAATAACGGAAAGTTACAAATTTCACTTATTCAGTGCATTGGTTATAGTTTCACATTAATGTTAGCTGTGTTAGGCCCTAATTTTTTGCTTCGTAAAATGACATTTGTAACAAGCTTTACCAAAACGTGGTTTTCTATGTGGTCTTTAGTCATGATCGCTCCAATGTTTTTATTAGGAGCTGTTACGATATTAGATGTAATATATCCTACAAAGATGGTTACATTCACCCAAATGCAAAGTTATATGTTAGCTGGTGGGATCTTTATCATGACAGTAGCTATAAACATGTATTTTGAAGGATGGTTTAAAAACTTATATTTAATTATTCCTCTTTCTATTATGTTAGTATTTCAAGCATTTACATCAGAAGATCTCATGCCAATGTTATTTCAGATTATATGTTTATACGGAAGTTTATTTATTTTAATTTTCGTTGAAATTATGATGAAGATGAATAGAAGAGAAACGGTTAATTAAGGGAGGGGCTATAATGAAGGTTTCTAAAGAAGGAGAAGAGTTTTTAATCGATATGAAAGTATATTTAATAACAAAAGGGATTAAAGAAGAAGATGTGGACGCTTTTCTAGAAGATGCAGAACTTCATTTAATAGAAGGTGAAAAAAAGGGGAAGACGGTAAGTGATATATTTGGTGATTCACCAAAAGAGTATGCAGAAGAATTGGTGAAAGAGATGGAGAAGGATAAAAGCGGGAGTATAAAAAGTATTTTAGGAATGATTATTGGTATTGGTGGATACTGGTTACTTACAAATATTTTATTTGGAAGTCCGAATCATGAATTTACATTAACGAATGTACAATTGATTGGATACCCAATTGTTTTAATGATTACTATTGTGGGTATTATTTTTGCTTTTAAGATGTCATCATTTAAAAGCAAAATAAAAGAATTTAGCATTATTTATGTAGCAGCTTTGCTACCAATTTTATTACTAGTATTATTAATGTTTATGAATAAATGGTATGGGACACCTGTATTGCAATTAACTACTATACAAAGTTACATACTAGCTGGAATTGTCTTATTAGTATTGTTAATTGGGGAAGCGTACATATTTGGATGGATTGGAATGCTAGTTGTTATTATACCGCTATTAATTATGTTTGTATTTAAAGAATTAGGAAAGCAAAACCCATATTGGGGAATACTAGAGCCTTTACTTCTGTATGGGAGTTTATATGTATTAATGCGATGGTCTTTAAAAAATGAAGAGCAAAAAACTGTAAACTAGTGTTTTACTGATATTGAGCGAACGGAATATTTTATTGAGAGGGGAACAAATATGCAAAGTATATTTCTAGGTATATTATCTATTATATTTCTAGGTTTAACAATTTTCGGGCTATATACTACCTTTTCGAAAAAGGTACATGATAACTATTTTGATACTTTATTAGATGACACATCAGGATATATTTTGTTCTTCGGGTTAATAGGAAAAAGGCTGCTCTGGATATGCAAAAAATTATTTCCAAAGAAATATTATATAGGGATTTTTAGAGGGATTACATTTACGTTTAGTTGTCTATTTTTATTTCTAGCAGCCGGGACTTGGTTTGTTGATTAAATAAGTTGTTTTAAACAGTAATAAGATTGTTACTGTTTTTTTCTTTGTAATAAAGAGCTTTGTAAAGAGAGTTCTTTTTGTTCGTTTGTTAATAAGGAATGAATATGGACGTTTTCTGGGCGGGGGACTATAGGGTACATCAGATTTGATGGAGAAGGGTGGTGTTCCGAGCCAGTTGGAGAATGAGGATCTGCATGTGTAAGTTTTCCGTGAACCCGCCTTGTGAATAAAATATGGCCAATTTCGTGAGCGAGCGTATATATATTTTTCATAGGAGCGGCTGAATTTGTTAAAACGATATAACCAGTAAGTTGTTGTTGTTTAGCTAAAGAGTAAGCACAGGCAATTACTGCTGTTTCTTTAAAATAATCACTGCCAATATAACAAATATAAAGATCACATTCTGGAGCTTCATTTACACACGTTTGGAAAAAGGATGCTAATTTTTCCTGACTTTGAATAGAATTTTTATAACTAATTTCACGGTCTGAAAAACGAAAAAGCTCATTTAATACAATTACTTCTTGAATTTGAAATGTAATGGGGTGCCAAATTGATTCTGCGACTGCTAAATCTTTTGCGATACGGTCTTCAGAAATGTTGGCGCCTGGCGTAATGCAAATACATATATTGACGTATGGATCCATAGGGAACACCTCAAATGAAAAAATTCTTCCTATAATATATGTGAGAAAAAGGTGCTATGTATGGATAAACGCCTTGTTTATTACATGAATATATAGACTACAAGTCGAAAAAATTTCATAGTTCTATAACGTAGTATGGTCATCTTTTTGATATAGTAAAGGAAAGGGGGAGAATATATGTATACATTAAAAATCGTTTCAGACAGAGAAGCTCTTTATCAATTTGCGAGTTATGTAAAAGTTGTGCAAGGGGTTGTAGATGTATATGTAGAGGTGGGAGAACCTGTATATGAACATCCATTAATGAAGTTTTACGTACATATTAAGCTGGGGGAAACATATGATCAACATAAAGCGTTACAAGAAATAGCAAGATTAGTAGAATTGGGGCGTTTTACATACGTTCATTATCGTAATGATGAAATTGAAGAAGCTTTTGAAGCTGTAAAATATGAAAGTTTTAAGAAATAAAGTGAAAAAAGGGAGCGAAAGCTTCCTTTTTTTCTTGAAATTTACATCAACAAAATGAGAAAAATTTTGTTATGATAAGGGAGGGTGAGGAAAGGAGAGTTTACATATTGGGGTATATTGAAGAGTTACGTAAAGTCGTTGGTACAAGGCCACTTATTTTAGTAGGATCAGCAATTATTATATTAAATGATAGGCAAGAAGTATTGCTTCAATATCGTTCAGACACATATGATTGGGGTGTACCTGGCGGAGCGATGGAGCTAGGAGAAACGACAGAAGAAACTGCTCGCAGAGAACTATTTGAAGAGACGGGACTAAACGCGAAAATTATGCAATTTATCGGGGTTCTTTCGGGAAAAGAAGTGTACTTCCAATATCCAAATGGAGATGAAATTTTTAATGTCATTCATCTGTATCAGGGGCATCATGTGAGTGGGGAAGTTAAGCTTGATCATGAAGGATTACAGCTTCAATATTTTCCGGTAGATAAGTTACCGAATTTGAATAAAACAACAGAGAAGATTTTACAAAAATTCCTATACGCATTGACAGAATAGAAGGTTAATTCCTTCTATTTTTATTATATTAAATATTTTGATTTTTTAGTATGTTTATAGTATGATAGTTGTAGATATACATCTTATGGAATTTCACCTAAAAACTGACTAGGGTACATAAGAGAGGGGCAAGTACAAAATGCATAATGTTGTCATTACAGCTGCAGTTCGTTCACCAATTGGAACTTTCGGAGGAGCACTAAAAAATATAACACCAGTAGAATTAGCTGTTCCTGTACTTCAGGAAGCTGTAAAACGAGGCGGGGTAGAACCACATGAAGTTGATGAAGTAATTTTAGGTCATTGTATTCAAAGAACTGATGAAGCAAATACGGCGAGAACGGCTGCATTAGCGGCAGGATTTCCTGACACAGTTACGGGCTATACAATCCAACGCCAATGTTCTTCAGGTATGCAAGCAATTATGTCAGCTGCAATGCAAATTCAATTAGGTGTGAGTGATGTTGTTATTGCAGGTGGAGTAGAAGCGATGAGTTCGAGCCCTTATGCATTGAAACAGCACCGCTGGGGACAACGTCTACAGCACGGAGAAATTCGTGATACGGTGTGGGAAGTGCTAGAAGATCCGATTCATCATATTATGATGGGTGAAACAGCGGAAAATTTAGTTGAACAATATGAAATTACAAGAGAGGAACAAGATGAAGTTGCGCTTCGCAGTCATACATTGGCACTACAAGCAATCGAGTCTGGATACTTTGACGATCAAATTGTTCCTATTACAATAAAAGAGCGTAGAAAAGAAATTGTATTTTCTAAGGATGAACATCCGCGTGCAGATATTACAGCGGAAAAATTAGCTGGATTAAAACCAGCTTTCCGTAAAGATGGATCTGTAACGGCAGGGAATGCATCTGGTCTTAATGACGGAAGTGCAGTTCTAGTATTAATGAGTGAAGAAAAAGCGAAAGAAAAAGGCTTACAACCGTTAGCTAGAATTGTTGGCTATTCAGTAGCTGGAGTAGATCCTAAAATTATGGGAATTGGACCAGCACCAGCAATTCGTAAAGGATTAGAAAAAGTAGATTGGTCATTAGAAGATGCAGATTTACTTGAAATTAATGAAGCTTTCGCTGCGCAATACCTAGCTGTAGAGAAAGAATTAGGTTTAGACCGTGAAAAAGTGAATGTAAACGGTAGTGGTGTAGGACTTGGACACCCAATCGGTTGTACAGGAGCTCGTATCACTGTAAGTTTAATTCATGAATTAAAAAGACGTGGATTAGAAAAAGGAATTGCCTCTTTATGCGTCGGTGGCGGTATCGGGGTTGCCTTATTTATAGAAGCATTATAAAAAAGAAGCAGCGTTTGCTGCTTCTTTTTTACGACTCAAATAGATGATGGAATAATCGATCGCGATTTTCAAAGAAAAGTTTCGTCGTTTGATAATGCTCTGTTTCTTCTAAAGATGATTCGTGAATCCCCTCTTGTGTTAAAGAATACATAGTAGATTCAGGATAAGCCATTAATATAGGGGAATGCGTGGCAATAACAAATTGTGAACCTTGTTCAGCTAGTTCGTGCATTCGAATGAGCATGGAAAGTTGTCTCATCGGGGATAAAGCTGCCTCAGGCTCATCTAAAATGTATAAACCTTGTCCTGAAAAACGGTTCATAAATAAGGAGAAAAATGATTCGCCATGTGATTGTTTGTGTAGTGAGATACCACCATATGAGTCAATAACTGGATTTCCGCGTGCTTCTGGATCAGCATCCATTTCATCGATATAAGAAGCGACGTTATAAAATGATTCAGCGCGAAGAAAGAAACCATCGCTTGGTGTATTGAAACTTTTGGAAATTCGAAGATATTCATGTAAAGATGAATGTGAATTATTTGTGCTAAAACGGAAATTCTTCGTTCCACCTTCAGCATTAAAACCTAAAGCAATTGCAATTGCTTCAAGTAGTGTTGATTTACCTGTTCCGTTTTCTCCAATAATGAATGTTACATTTGGATGGAAAAGGAGCGATTGTAATGTTCGAATAGCGGGTAAACAGTAAGGATATGCGGAAAAGCTAGGGATATCTTCTTTTTTTAATGTGACACTTTTTAAAAAGGGTACGTCAATCAATATATAAACCTCAATTCATAACGGATTTTGATTTAAAAAAAGCAAAAAATACAAGTGTAAGACGACTTGCTAATAAAGTGCGCCAAAACCGAGATTTTCCCAGCCGAACGTCATTCTCTGCAATATAAAAATGGAAAGAACGCTTATAAAGCCAACGAGAGCAGGCGTATATTTTATAATTTTTAAGTTCTTCCATAGAAAAAAGAAAAGTGTTAATGACATGAGAACTCCCATTTTATTTTCTGAATATTTCATGAGGATTATAACATGGAAACTATCATATTCCAATGTGAAAATAAACATTGCATGAAGGTCAATTCTCTCGTTATGATAGATGATATTCTATTGGAAATATGAAAAGGAGTTAAAATATGCCGTTTACATTTGCGCATCCAGCAGCTGTTCTCCCTTTTTCTAAAAAGCAGGTTAATTATATTTCAGTAACGGCTCTTATATTAGGTAGTATGGCACCTGACTTTGAATATTTTTTACACTTTAGACCGTATGGCGTGATTGGACATACGTGGCTTGGGTTCTTATATTTAAATTTACCTCTTGTCTTTCTATTAGCATACATATATCATTACATTTTAAAAAAGCCGTTTATAACACATTTACCTAAACCATTTGCAGGCTACTATACATATGCAGTAGATGAGAGGTGGGGACTTCATACATGGAAGGATTTCTTTGTATTTTGCTATTCTGCTTTATTTGGTATGCTCACGCATGTTGTTTGGGATGCGTTTACTCATAATACAGGCTACTTCGTTAAGGAAATACCATTGTTACAAAGAGAATTACATAGTATTCCGGTGTATAAATATATGCAACATGGGAGTACATGTGTTGGTTTATTATTACTATTACACGTACTATGGAAGTATAAAGATGAAACAGGGAAAGATATTATTATAGCTTCAGAAAAAAGGAAGTATTGGATTTCGGCAATCATTGTGGCAACTATTATATTTATCGTTCACGCGTTCGTAAATCCCTATTTTCATATTTTCCAAATAGGGGGTATAATAGTATCTGGACTGACAAGTTCGTTTTGTGGACTTCTTATTGTTTCTATAGTTTACAAGACTAGGGACTAATTTATTTTAATGAATGATAGTGTTAGGAGAAATTAAATGATGAAAGCATGGAAAAGTATTTTTGTTTTATGTAGTTTTCTTCTTATGTTAAGTGGTTGCTTCCATCAAGAAGAAAAGAAAGCTGAACCGAAGAAGAAAGAATCTATTCCTGAAACAAAAGAATATGGTGGGCGTGAGCTAAAAAAAATTGGGCAAAAAGTGAAAGAAACAGGATGGGGTACTTTCAAGTTAGAGCAGATACATTCTGTGAATCAAACATTTGAAGTAGCACCAATGAAAATTCATGTACAAGATGTGAAAGTAATCTCTTTATCACAAATGAGTGAAGACGCAAAAAATACATTAAAAGCATATACGGCATTAACTCCTGACGAAGTAAAGCGTAGATTGGGCGATAAGGTAAGTCAAGAAGATGCTGAATTATATGCATCGCTAAGTGGAACAGAGATTAGTGATACGATTCGTTACGTTGAAATTACATATAAGGTGGAAAATAGCGGGAATAAAAATATGCAATTTTTCTCTATGAATGATGTTACGATTAATGATAAGCAACATTTTAAAGTAGCGACTCAAAACTTTTTATATGATGAAGATACGCTCGTTGGTACGAAAAATGTATCAAGAGAAGATTATAAGCCTGGTGAAACAAGAGATGGAATTATCGGTTTAATACTTGATGATGGAAAAGAAAAGGTAAAGGATATTAAATTTACAACGGATGATTTAATGGCAGGAGACACAGAAACACAAGAAACTGTTAAAGAATCACAAAGTTTTAACATTTCACTTTCTGAGTAATATGTTTTTAAAATGATATAAGGAAAAACAGTCAGCATTCTATATATTATGCTGACTGTTTTTTTATTTCTTTTATGTATGAATCTACATTTTGAAAAGGCACTTTAATTTTAAACGCATCTTTTTGTTCATTAAATTGTTTTTCGTTATAGGGACCGAAACGTTTATTGTGCTTTACGTCAATAATCCAATAATGTTCACTTTTTTTATTTGCAATTGCTGCGTCAGGGTTATTTGGATCTGACTTTTCCTCTGTTTGTTTTACAATAATGTATTTATCATCCCAAGCGATGTCTGTAATTTTGGCAGGGATGTATTGTGTGGCATATACAGCATCTTGCGTAGGGAACAGTTCAAATGCATTTCCAGAAGTACGTATGAGTTCGTATTCATCGTTAATCGTATAAGATACATGGTTTGTATTTCCTGCACAAGCAGTTAATAGGACGGCGACGAATAGGATTATCCATTTTTTCAATATGGGAACCTCCTTTACAATGCTGTTGTAACACATTGTACAAGAAAAGTAAGAGAAACGCCAGTTTACAATGTTTTTTAGAAGTGGTACGATGTAACGGGTAAAGAAGGATACGAAGGAGTCGACATAAAATGAAGTTGAAGATGCATCGTCCAGCGCTTGTAATGAATCGCATAGGTGCTTCCCTAATTGACATGTTTTTAATCTCGGTTATGTATGGTGCAGTAGTAGCTGTTATGACCGGAAACTATAGTGCTATTTTTAATCGGTTTAATATAAGTTTCGGTGACTATAGATATGATCTCGCAGTAGTTTTCATATTAATGGTTCTATATTTTATTTTGTTACCTTTTATTTGGAACGGTGTTACACTTGGGAAAAAAATAACGAGAACAAAATTGATTTCATTGACGAGTGAAAAATTAACGTTGCAAACATTAACTTTACGATTTTTTGTATTGTTATTACCGAACATATTGTTACTTGGAATTCCGTTAATATGCAACGTATATATGATGTTGTTCCGCAAAGATAATTGCGGTTTTCATGATTTAATTACAAAGACAAAAGTGATGAATCTAGTATAATAAAAAACCTTTTTATGCTTGTACATAAAAAGGTTTTTTATTATGGAAGGATATTTTTCGAAGTAGAAAGTCCTTTTTAATAGATTGAAAATTAAGAAAATGGTATAATAAATGAAAATAATATCTTTATATAATGAAGGGGGAAGCTGTAATGACGGGAGGTAGCATAATCTTTTGGGGGATTTTAATTTTCATTGGTCTCGTTTTCGATCAGTGTAATAGTAAGAAAAAAGAAGGAGTAAAAAAGTAATCGCTTACAAATAAAAGAGTAACTTTTCTTGCTTGCAGACTAATCTTATAAAGGAGTATACTGAATGACGGTAAGACTTATAGAAGGGGTAATGAAAATGAAGCTTGCAGGAAAAGTTGCTATCGTAACTGGCGGTGGCATCGGTATTGGACGTAATACAGCTCTTTTGTTGGCTAAACAAGGCGCAAAAGTAATTGTGACGGACATTGATCAAGAGAGTGGACAAGCAACAGTGGAGGAAATTACGAATCTAGGCGGAGAAGCCCTTTTTGTATCCTATGATATGGAAAAAAAAGGAGATTGGCAACGTGTTATCAGTATTACTTTGAATGCATTCAGTCGCATTGATATGCTTTTTCAAAATGCTGGTTTATATAAAATAGATTCTATTTTTTCTCGCCAACAAGAGAACGATTCCAATGTACTTTGTATTAATGACGTTTGGATAGAGATAAAACAATTAACGTCATCTTTTATGAAACAGCAAGAAGAAGTGGTGCTTAGTGACTTACCGATTTTCGGTATTATTAGCACGAAAGGACAATCATTTCATACAGTAGAAGCCCTAGTATAATAATGAAAACCGCCCTCAATGTATGTGGACGGTTTTTTTGTATGTTATATACAAGAAAAATTTTTTAGCGAATACGTTGTTCGGTTTGGCTATCAAAGAAATGCGCTTTATTTAAATCAAATGCTAATTTAATTTGGTCTCCAGGTGAGAATATATGTCTTGCATCAACACGTGCTGCAAAATCTTGATTTCCAAGTTTCATATATAAAATGGATTCAGCACCTAACAACTCAGCAACTTCAATTTTTGATGTGAAAGTAGTAGATTGTGAAGCCTCTAAAAATAGTAGTTCATCATGAATATCTTCAGGACGAATTCCTAAAACGATTTCCTTATTTACATAACCTTGTTCACGTAATAATTTCATTTTTCCTTCAGATACTTTGATTTTCAATGAATTATCTATAACGAAATCAGTTTCAGTTAATGTACCACGGAAGAAATTCATCGCTGGAGATCCGATAAATCCGCCAACAAAAATGTTTTCAGGTGTTTCATATACTTCTTTTGGAGTTCCAATTTGTTGAATCTTTCCGTCCTTCATAACAACAAGACGGGAAGCCATTGTCATTGCTTCTGTTTGATCATGTGTTACATAAATTGTCGTTGTTCCAAGGCGATGGTGTAACTTAGAAATTTCTGAGCGCATTGCAACACGGAGTTTTGCATCTAAGTTTGATAATGGTTCATCCATTAAGAAAACTTTCGCGTCTCGAACGATTGCTCTACCTAACGCAACACGTTGTCGTTGTCCACCTGATAACGCTTTTGGTTTTCTATCTAAATATTGTTCAAGCCCTAAAATTCGTGCGGCATCTTTCACACGACGATCGATTTCATCTTTTGGTATTTTTCGAAGCTTTAATCCAAATGCCATATTATCATATACACTCATATGTGGATAAAGAGCATAGTTTTGGAAAACCATTGCGATATCACGATCTTTTGGAGGAACATCATTCATTAGCTTACCATCAATTGAAAATTCTCCTTTTGAAATATCTTCAAGTCCAGCTACCATTCGTAATGTTGTAGATTTTCCGCATCCAGAAGGACCAACAAATACGATAAACTCTTTATCTTGAATGTGTAAATTAAAATCTGTTACAGCGGTTACGTTATTATCATATATTTTATAAATGTTTTCTAATTTCAGTTCTGCCATGGTATTTCCCCCTAGAAAAAATTATGCAAACGTTTTCTTTGAGTTTATTATAAACGAATAGATTCAAAAAATAAATAAAAAAATAAAACGTTTTCATTTATTCGAGTGATATGTAGTAGTTTTCATATGTTTTCCTAGAAAAAGAAGAATAAAAATTGTAAGCGCTATTTTAAATTAAGATAGAATCTGTTATCATTCATTAATGAAAACGTTTGCGCCTTGGGGAGAAAGATAAGAATGAATTACTAATGAAATGGGGTAGCATAATGGAAAAACAATGGTGGAAAGAAAGTGTAGTATATCAAATTTATCCTCGTAGCTTTATGGATAGTAATGGTGATGGTATAGGGGATCTTCGTGGTATTATTTCAAAGCTAGATTACTTAAAAGAATTAGGGATTGATGTAATTTGGTTATCACCAGTCTATGAATCTCCAAATGATGATAATGGTTATGATATAAGTGATTATTGTAAAATTATGAACGAGTTCGGAACAATGGAAGATTGGGATGAGCTATTACATGAAATGCATGAACGTAATATGAAACTTATGATGGATTTAGTTGTTAATCATACTTCTGATGAACATAATTGGTTTATTGAATCACGTAAATCAATAGATAATAAATATAGAGATTACTATATATGGCGTTCTGGAAAAGAAGGGAAAGAGCCGAATAACTGGGGAGCAGCTTTTAGTGGATCTGCATGGCAATATGATGAAATGACAGATGAGTATTATTTACATCTGTTTTCTAAAAAACAGCCGGATTTAAATTGGGATAATGAACAGGTAAGACAAGATGTTTATGAAATGATGAAGTTTTGGTTAGAAAAAGGAATTGATGGATTCCGCATGGATGTTATCAATTTTATTTCTAAAGAAGAAGGTTTACCGACTGTTGAAACAGAAGAAGAGGGGTATGTTTCAGGTCATAAGCATTTTATGAACGGTCCAAACATTCATAAATATTTGCATGAAATGAATGAAGAAGTATTGTCTCATTATGATATTATGACGGTTGGTGAAATGCCTGGTGTAACGACAGAAGAAGCTAAATTGTATACAGGAGAAGCTAGAAAAGAACTACAAATGGTATTTCAATTTGAACATATGGATTTAGATTCAGGAGAAGGCGGAAAATGGGATGTAAAACCATGTCCACTTCTTACTATAAAACAGAATTTAACAAAGTGGCAAAAAGCATTAGAGCATACAGGATGGAATAGCCTGTATTGGAATAACCATGATCAGCCGCGCGTTGTATCTCGTTTTGGTAATGATGGGATGTATCGTACTGAATCTGCGAAAATGTTAGCGACGGTGCTTCATATGATGAAAGGAACACCATATATTTATCAAGGAGAAGAAATCGGAATGACTAACGTTCGATTCGAATCAATTGATGAATATCGAGATATTGAAACGCTAAATATGTATAAAGAAAAAGTGATAGACCGTGGTGAAGATAAAGAAAAAGTCATGGAATCTATTTATATAAAAGGTCGTGATAATGCTAGAACTCCGATGCAGTGGGATGATCAGTATCACGCTGGATTTACAACGGGTGAACCTTGGATTACGGTAAACCCTAATTACAAAGAGATTAATGTGAAACAAGCAATCCAAGACGAAGGATCAATTTTTTATTACTATAAGAAATTAATTGAGTTACGCAAAAATAATGAAATAGTTGTGTATGGATCGTATGATTTAATACTAGATAATAGCCCTTCTATTTTTGCTTATGTAAGAACATATGGAGAAGAAAAGCTACTTGTGATTGCAAACTTCACTGCGGATCAATGTGTATTTGAATTGCCTGAGAACATTGTTTATAGTGAATCAGAACTGTTAATACACAATTATGACTCGGAAAATGGATTAATGGAAAACGTTACATTGCGTCCATATGAAGCAATGGTGTATAAATTGAAATAAGAAAAAGCCTTATGTCCGAGCGGCATAAGGCTTTTTCTATTACCATTTTAATATTGAGAATCCGTGCGGTGGAAGTGTAACTTGTAATACACTTGCTTCTGCTGAAAATTCTTCGTTTGTATATATATTGACTATTTTCTTCCTTGTAATATGGATAGGGAGTGAAGCTGTAATTTCATCGTTAGTAGGATTTAAAACGAAAAAGATAGTTTCATCTCCATATGTTTTCGTATAAGAAATGTAATTATGTTCATCATTTGCTTCGATGAATTGGAATGTACCATGTCCTCCAAATGCTTTATATTGTTTTCGTAATGAAAGTAATGTTTGTATATGTGTAAATAATACATGGTCTTGTTCTTTTGTATCCCAAATCATACATTTGCGGCAATCCGGGTCCATGCCACCATCCATACCGATTTCGTCTCCATAATAAATACAAGGAGAGCCGATGTAAGAAAGATGGAATACATAGAGTAACTTTAACTTATTTTTATCTCCGTTACATGTTGTTAATATTCTTGGTGTATCATGGCTGTCTAATAAATGAAATGCGGCTTCATTTATATTCATAGAGTAGGAATGTAGGGATTCTGTAATTTGTTTCATGAATTCACTTGCTTTAATGGAATTGTTAGCAAAGTAAGAAAGTAGAGCATTTGTAACAGGATAGCTCATGACAGCATCAAATTGATCTCCGTGTAGCCATGGGAGGGCGTCGTGCCAAATTTCTCCTAAAATATATACTTCAGGATTTAACGCCTTTATCTCACTTCGGAATTCTCTCCAAAAGCAGTGGTCAACTTCATTTGCTACATCAAGGCGCCAACCGTCTATATTGAATTCTCTTACCCAATAACGCCCTACTTCAAGTAAATATTCTTTTACATCTGGGTGTGCAGTATTTAATTTAGGCATATACGGTGTAAATGCGAAAGTATCATAATTAGGAAGTGGCTCGGTTATAATTGGGAATTCATGAATGTGGAACCACTCTTTATATGCTGACTTTTCACCATGTTCTAGTACGTCTTGGAATTTATCGAAAAAGTAGCCACTATGATTAAACACAGCATCGAGCATTACTTTTATACCGTGTTTATGACATGCCCCAACAAGTTCTTTGAAAGTTTCTTTCGTCCCGAATTGCGGATCGATTTCCATGTAGTCAATAGTGTCATATTTATGGTTTGAATGAGCTTTAAAAATAGGTGTGAAGTATATTCCGGAAATCCCAAGTTTAACAAGGTAATCAAGGTTTTGAATAATACCAGCAAAATCTCCTCCGAAAAAATTAGTTGGAGTTGGTTCGGTACTTCCCCAAGGGAGGGTGTTTGCTGGATTTAATGTGCTGTCCCCGTTAGCGAATCGTTCTGGGAAGATTTGATACCATACTGTGTCCTTAATCCAAGGTGGTGCCATGAAAACGTCTTTTGTATGAATGAATGGAAAGCAGAAAAAGTTACCGACATCGTCATCTGGAATGTTTGAGAAAAAGCCTCGTTCTGCATAAATAAGAGTTTCTGTCTCAGTTTTTAATTCGAATCCATAACGTAAGCGCTTAAATTTTGGTTCGATTGAAATGGACCAATAATCAAATAATGCAGTAGAACCAGTTTTGTTCATCGGCGTATTTGACGTAATCCATTTTCCATCTGTCCATTCGTAAGGGTCACCATAAATAAGAGTGGCGATTTGAACATCGTTTCTCTTAGTACGTATTCGGATGTGAATTGTTTTTTCATCGTAAGCGTATGCATAATTATCTTTCGGCCTATGGTAAACGGCTTCTTTAAGCATATAGAAAATCCCCCTTTAATATCTCTATACATATTATTCCCTTAAATGTAATAATAAAGCCTGTATTGCAAACGATTGCCTTTCTATTAGCTTTAATATTGCTTATAAGAGTAGTATTCATTTCATATAAAGTCAATGTATAAAGAGCATAATGACATTATTTTTAAAATTAATATTTGCAAAATGAATAAAAGAATGTATAATGATAGACAAATAGCGCAAACGTTTTCATAAATTTGAGATAAGGTTTGCGCTTCTATTAAACTTTCAAATGCAAACGTTTTCAATTAGTAAGGTACATAGACAATTTAGGGAGGTTTTTTGGGATGAAGAAAGCATTATCATTATTAACGGTTTCGGCATTATCAATTGGTATGTTATCTGCATGTGGGCCGAAAGATTCAGGGAAAAAAGAGGAAAGTAAAGCGAAGAAAGACTATGACCTTCTCGTTTGGGAAGATGATAAAAAAGGCGTTGGTTTAGAACCAGCAGTGAAAAGCTTTGAGGAAAAATATAAAGTAAAAGTAAAAGTTGTTGAAATGCAAATGACAGATCAAGTGAAGAAGTTACGTCTTGATGGACCAGCGGGGACTGGACCGGATGTTGTAACATTGCCACACGATCAAATCGGAAATGCAGTAACAGAGGGCTTACTTTCTGAAGTGAAAGCAGATGATGCTGTTAAGAGTAAGTTTACTGATTTATCAATAGAAGCACAGACATATAACGGGAAACTATATGGCTTACCAAAAGCGATTGAAACACCAGTCTTTATTTACAATAAAAAGTTTATGCAAAAAGCACCAGAAACAATGGACGAATTGTTTAACTTCTCAAAAGATTTTACAAAGGATGGCAAGTACGGATTTTTAACATTAGGAGATAATTTTTACTTTGCTAATGCATTCATGGCAGGTATGGGTGGTTATGTGTTTGGTGAAAAAGATGGAAAACCAAATGCAAGTGATGTTGGGTTAAATAATAGTGGTGCTGTACAAGGTGCTGAATATCTTCAGAAATGGTACAAAGAAAAACTATTCCCGAAAGGTATTATCGGTGAATCTGGTGGACCTGCTGCTGATGGATTATTTAATGAAGGAAAAGCAGCTTCTATCATGAACGGACCATGGGCGTTCCAAGCGATGGAAAAGAACGGAATTGATTATGGTGTTGCTCCAATGCCAAAATTACCAAATGGTCAACCGATGAAAACGTTCGTTGGGGTAAAAGGATGGCATGTAACAAGCTTCTCTAAACAAAATGATTTAGCTACTAAATTCACTGAATGGGTAACGAATGAAGAAAACGCGAAAATTAGATTTGAGAAAACGAAAGAAATTCCGCCAGTAAAATCAGTAATGGAAGATCCGATTATTAAAGATAACGAAGCTGCAAAAGCGGTTGCAACGCAATCAGAAAATGGAATTCCAATGCCAAACATTCCAGAAATGCAAGAAGTATGGAAACCAGCTGGAGATGCCCTTCAATTAGTTGTTACAGATAAAGAGGCGCCAAAAGCAGCTCTTGATAGTGCAGTGAAGCAAATTAAAGGTAATATTGAGGCAAATCATAACAAGAAAAAATAAGGTGAAGTTCGTGCCTCTAATATGAGGGGCACGAATTCTCTCCCTTCCAAGTAGGAAGAAAAAAGGGGGAAGGAATATGCAAACATCTATGGAACCAATGAAAGATATGAACGGTTCAAAACATAGGAAAATGGCAACCATGTTATCAATCATTCCGGGCGTGGGCCAAATGTATAATAAACAATTTGTAAAAGGTCTTATTTTTCTAGTATTAACAGGTTCATTTATTGTAGCCTTTGCTGATTTATTAAATATGGGATTATGGGGGATTGTAACGCTTGGTACAGAAGTTCCACGTGATCATTCTGTCTTTCTATTAGTGGAAGGGATCTTAGCACTTATCGTTATCGGGTTTGGACTCGGAATATATGCATTTAATTTATATGATGCGTATCAAAATGGAAAGAAACGTGATATCGGAACACCTTTAAACTCTGTAAAAGAGCAATACCGTAATTTATTAGATCAAGGCTTTCCGTATTTAATGGTTTCGCCAGGTTTTCTACTACTTATCTTTGTTGTTGTATTTCCAATCATTTTCGTAATTTTAATTGGATTTACGAACTATGATTTATATCATTCTCCTCCAGCTAAATTAGTAGATTGGGTGGGCTTTAAAAACTTTATTGATATTTTCACACTACCGATGTGGAGAGAGACATTTTTAAGTGTATTCTCTTGGACGGTCATTTGGACATTCGTTGCAACGACATTACAAGTTGCACTCGGTATTTTTTTAGCGATTATCGTAAATCAGCCTGGTATTAAAGGGAAGGCAATTATTCGAACAATCTTCATTTTACCGTGGGCTGTTCCAGCATTCGTATCTATTCTTGTTTTCTCTGGTATGTTTAATGAAACATTTGGAGCAATTAACAATCAAGTATTGGCGTTATTCGGAATTGAAAAGATAGCTTGGATGACAGATCCATTTTGGGCGAAGATAGCTTTAATTATGATTCAAACGTGGCTTGGGTTCCCATTCGTCTTTGCAATGACAACAGGTATTTTGCAATCGATTCCAGGAGAATTATATGAAGCGGCTACAGTAGATGGAGCGACAGCTTGGCAACAGTTTCGTAAAATTACATTGCCACTTGTTTTATATGCAACAGCACCAATATTAATTACGCAATATACGTTTAACTTTAATAACTTTAGTATTATCTATCTATTTAACGGCGGAGGTCCTGCTGTAGCTGGACAAGATGCAGGTGGAACAGATATTTTAATTTCATGGATTTATAAGTTGACGATGACTTCAGCACAGTACGGGAAAGCAGCAGCTCTTACAATGATTTTATCGTTAATCGTTATTACAGTTGCGTTATGGCAATTTAAGAGAACAAAATCATTCCAAGAAGAGGATATGATGTAAATGAATATTAAAAGACAGAAGATGTTACGTCTCTCATTAAGCTATTTCGTTATTTTTGTAATGTGTGCCATCATTTTCTATCCATTATTATGGATTATTGGCTCATCGTTTAATCCGGGTGATAGTTTATCTGGATCAAGTATTATTCCGCAAAATGCAACGTTAGATCATTATCGTAAGTTATTAGATCTAGAGAATAGTAATTACTTACTATGGTATAAAAACACATTAAAAGTAAGTGTTTTAACGATGATTTTCTCAGTGTTAGCAATTAGTTTTACTGCTTATGCATTTTCGAGATACCGTTTTGTTGGAAGAAAAAATGGCTTACTAACATTTTTAATTCTGCAAATGATTCCGAACTTTGCAGCGTTAATCGCTCTATACGTATTAGCGCAGTTAACAGGATTAATTGATACACACCTTGCATTAATTTTAATTTATGTAGGCGGGGCAATCCCTATGAATACATGGCTTATGAAAGGGTATTTTGATACGATTCCGAAAGAATTGGATGAGTCAGCTCGTATGGATGGAGCAGGGCATTTTCGTATTTTTTGGCAAATCATTATGCCGCTTGCAAAGCCAATCGTAGCGGTTGTAGCGTTATTCACTTTCATCGGTCCATTTACAGATTTCATTTTAGCGAGTATCATTTTGCGCACACCAGAAAATTATACTTTAGCAGTTGGATTATATGAAATGGTAGCGAAGAAATTTGGTAATGAATTTACGACGTTTGCAGCGGGTTCAGTATTAATTGCAATCCCAATTTCAATTTTATTCCTATCACTACAAAAATACTTTATCTCTGGTTTAACAGCTGGAGGTACGAAAGGATGAAAAATGGGACATTACGTCCCATTTTTCTTTTCATCTCCCTATAAAAAGCTTTATAGGGAGATGAAAAGAGATTTGACATCACATGTGAAAATAAGTGAAATAAATAGTATATTATAGTATAGGAAAAAAGAGCTATATCCCTTACAATACATGGAGAGGGAGAATATGATAAGTTTTGCAAGATAAAATAAATAAATGAAAGTTTATGACTTCTCCTATGACTTGCAACGAGTGCAAGATAAAATATATGAAAAATGGCAGAGAAGTGAGAGGAGGGGATTTTTTATGACAGTTACAATTAAAGATGTGGCGAAGAAGGCGAACGTAGCACCATCAACTGTTTCTCGTGTAATTGCTGATAATCCAAGTATAAGTGAAAAGACAAAGCGCCGTGTTCGAAAAGTAATGAGTGAATTAGGATATCATCCAAATTTAAATGCAAGAAACCTTGCGAACCAAACGACGAAGACACTTGGTCTTGTTATGCCAAGCTCTGCAAGTAAAGCTTTTCAAAATCCGTTTTTCCCGGAAGTTATAAGAGGAATTAGTTCATTTGCACATGTGGAAGGGTATGCACTTTATATGTCGACAGGTGAAACGGAAGATGAAATTTTTAATGGTGTTGTAAAAATGGTACAAGGGCGTCAAATTGGTGGTATTATTCTTTTATATTCAAGAGAGAACGATCGGATTATTCAATACTTGCATGACCAAAACTTCCCGTTTGTTTTAATTGGAAAACCATATGATCGAAAAGATGAAATCACATATGTAGATAATGACAATTATACAGCTGCAAGAGAAGTGGCAGAATATTTAATTTCACTAGGACATAAACAGGTCGCGTTCATTGGTGGTGGCTCAGATTTACTTGTAACAAGAGATCGTTTAGCAGGTATGAGTGATGCTTTAAAATTAGCAGACATTGTATTACCGAAAGAGTATATTTTACATTTTGATTTTTCAAGGGAAAGTGGTCAACAAGCTGTTGAAGAGTTAATGGGACTAAAACAACCACCGACAGCAATTATAGCTACGGATGATTTAATTGGACTTGGTGTGTTAAGTGCGCTTTCTAAAAAAGGATTCGTTGTACCGAAAGACGTTTCAATTGTAAGCTTTAATAATGCTTTATTATCAGAAATTGCGAGTCCGCCGCTTTCAACAGTTGATGTGAATATATATCAGTTAGGATATGAAGCAGCAAAAGCTTTAGTTGATAAAGTGGAGAATGCTGAATCTACTGCCAAGTGTATCATTATTCCGCATAAATTATTGAAGCGTCAAACATGTGATCATTATGCAAAAAAAAGCTAGGAGTTTAACTCTTAGCTTTTTTTTGTAGAAAGGCTTCTAAACGATCACAGCCTTCTTTTAAAGTTTCGATACTATATGCATAGGAAAGGCGAAGATAACCTTCACCATACTCAGAAAATGCTGTTCCAGGAACGATGGCTAGTCCAGCTTCTTTTACTAGATCAAGTGCAAAATCAAATGATGAAGATGTTAAATGGCCAACATATGGGAATAAGTAAAATGCACCTGTTGGTTTTTCAACTGTTAGCCCCATTTGAGTGAGTCTATTATATACGTAATCACGGCGTTTTTTGTATTGTTGGCGCATCATCTTCGGTGCGTCTTTAGCGGCAGTTAATGCTTCGATTGCGGCATATTGGGCGATTGAAGTAGCACATGTTACATTGTATTGATGAACTTTTAAAATATGTCCTGCTAAATAGTTTGGTGCGAATAAAAGTCCAACACGCCAGCCAGTCATAGAATGTGATTTAGATAAACCGTTAATGACGATCGTCTTTTCACGCATTTCTGGGAAATGGGCGATAGATGTGTGTTTTTCTTCGTATACAAGTTCGCTGTAAATTTCATCTGAAAGAACAAAAATATTTTTATCTTTTAAGACTGATACAATATCTTTTAATTCTTCTTTTGATAAAGTTACACCAGTTGGATTAGAAGGATATGGCAGTACGACGCATCTCGTTTTTTCTGTAATAGCATTTTCTAGTGCTGCAGCAGTTAAACGAAATCCAGTTTCACGAACATCTACAAAAATTGGCGTTGCGCCGCATAGTCGAATAATAGGCTCGTAACCTGGATAAATAGGAGCAGGCAAAATTACTTCTGTCCCGGGCTCTAAAATCGTTCGGAATGCAACGTCAATTGCTTCACTAGCACCGATTGTAACGATGGTTTCGTTTTCAGCTGAATAATGTAAATCGTAGTTATCTTTTACAAAGTTACAAGCGGCCTTTCGTAATTCTAGTAAACCAGCGTTATGTGTGTAGCTTGTATAATTTTCTGTAATGGCCCGTTTTGCCGCTTCTTTTACGAGAGAAGGTGTAGGGAAATCGGGTTGCCCAATTGTTAAAGAGATAAGATTATCATAGTTTTGAATCATATTAGAGAATTGGCGGATTCCAGAAATTTGGATGTCCTTTACTCTAGGATTAATGAATTGTTCCATTGTATCTCCCTTTCTTCCGTTTGAAAATTAAGTTCATTTTATCATACTTTCTATGATTGCGCTTTGTATATGAAATTTAGAAAGAGAGAACAGAAAAAAAGCCGCTATAAGCGACTTTTTAGTATCCGTATTCCCAATCTATTTCATCTTCATTCCAAAGTACAGAGGATACTTTGCCAAGGTGAACAACTGATTCGTTCACAGCACATGTGCAATCTGCTTCTCCTGTTTTATGCTGTAATTCCTCATACACTGATTTTTCAACATTTTCTAGAACTACCAAATTTTCTTCTTTTAAAACAAGCGTAGTACCTGCCATATTTATCTTCCTCCTACTAAAGTAATGATCACTTATTTGTAAACATAGATAGTATGGATTATATGCTGTATTTTACTATAGTTGTCCGTCTAGTGAAGTATTTTTTATATTTTCTTTGTAATCCGTATTCATTGTATACTGCATGAAGGAAATTTGGTACAGGGTTTACAATCATTTCGAAAATCTGTAACAATTAATATGTGTTGTTAACAAAGAATTAACAAATATGTTAAGAAAAATCAAAATTTTAAAACAAATACACTAATAAAATGATATAATCATATCAAAATACATATAGGGGATGAGAGGCTATGGAGCTTATCCGTGATTTATTGATCCAAATTGCCATCATTATTTTGCCATTATTTTTATATGAAGCGATTCGTTTAAATCGCTATCAAGAAATGCCTCCGAAGCCGAATCGTTACTTTATTATGTTTTTATCTAGCGTTACACTCGTTCTCTCCATGACATATTCTATTTGTTTTGACAATGTTTGCGGGTATAACTTTCACCCAATCCCAATTGTCAGTGGTTTTTTATATGGTGGGATTGTCGGTTTAATCCCAGCAGTTATTTTTGTTACATATGAATGGGCACTAAAAGGAATGAGCATTCTTCCAGTTGTAGAAGTAATATTTCTATTGATAGTTCCATTGTTCTTATCAAAGAAATGGTCTCTTTTTTCAAGGGGTAAGAAGCTAATTTTAGCATTTATGATTTCGTCATTTTATGTGTTGGTTTTTCTAGTATTTGGTATAATTAATGTGCTGTTAGAAACAGGTTTTACACCGTATATTTCGCAAATATATAGCGGATTTATATTTGCCTCGCTTATTATGGTTATGACTATGGTATTTCAGGTGTATTTAACGGAATATTTAAATGAAAACGCATTACTACGTACTGAGATGCAAAAATCAGAAAAACTTAATATCGTAAGTGAATTAGCAGCAAGTGTTGCACATGAGGTTCGAAATCCGCTCACTGTTGTTCGTGGATTTATCCAATTGCTAGAAAGTACGGAAGAAATGAAGAATAAGGACTATATGCGTCTCGTATTAGCTGAATTAGATCGGGCGGAACAAATTATTTCAGATTATTTAAATTTAGCAAGACCGCAAATTGAGAAAAAAGAACACATTTGTTTATCCGCGCAACTTATAGAAATGACTACTTTAATGTCATCATTTGCAGCGATGCAAGGTGTATATTTGCAAGTTGAGATTTCTGAGAGCCTTTATACGATTGGTGATAAGACGAAATTGAAGCAAGCTATTATGAATGTTGTTAAAAATGGTATTGAAGCAATTCAAGGAAATAAAGGATATTTAAAAGTAACGGCTGTTCAAAAAGACGAAACAATCGTAATAAGAGTTAAAGATAGTGGCGTTGGTATGACAAAAGAACAGTTAGCAAGGCTTGGACAACCGTATTATTCTTTAAAAGAAAAAGGGACAGGATTAGGACTTATGGTGACATTTAGTATTTTACAAGCGCATAATGGTACACTGGAATATAAAAGCGAAAGCGGAAAAGGTACTGAAGCGATTATTATATTACCAGCTGTAAGAAATAAGGAATAAAAGTTACCGATGGAAGGTAACTTTTTATTTTATATTGTTTATTCGTTTGTTCTTTCTTGTTTTGTTCGGCTAAATAAACTTTTAAATGAATGGAAGAAACCTTGTTCTTTTGAGGCGGCGACCATTCTTTTTGTTTCTTGAATTTCGCGAATAACTTGCATAAGTTGTGTATCACGGTTACTGTCTTTATTATAAATTTGATTAACGAGTTTATTCATTTTTTCTTCTTGCTTGGATTCTCGTTTATACATATGATTCATTAATAAGTCCATCTTTTCTTTTTGCAAGGCATCTGTTTGAGCGGCGTGATCAACTAACTCTTGTAGCATTTTTTCTTGAGAGCCTTCTTTTACATAAACTTGTTGCATCAATTCATCTAATTTTTCATCTTTCAAACGATTTTGTGTAATTAGAGTAGAATTTTGATGAATAATTGCTTCATTTAATTGAGCGAGCATTTCGAGTTTTAACATGAACTCCTCAAAGTTACGCCCATCTTCTTTTTCTTTCGTTTGTATTTCTTGCTTATCTTGTATAGCGGGTACAGGCGGGGCCTCTTTTTCTTTTAAAATAATAGGTATCGTTTCTGAAATATCTTCTTGCAGTTTAGCAGCTCTTTCATGTATAGATTTCAATAGTTTTAAATCATCCAGTTTATAAATACGAGCATCAGCTGTTTTTGAAATGATATACCCATGTTCCTCTAACAGTTGGCTATATTTACGGACTATATGTTTTGGGATGCCTGTTTTATTCGTGACATCTTTTGTTTTATAGATAGCTTCCATGTTATTTCCTCCCCAAAAAGTATCGTATATATCATTTCAATCTTTTTATGAGGACTTCCTTTGAAAAAGAATGTCGGAAGGTTATTAGTTTTCTACAGCATTAGTGAAAAGATGAAGAAAAATGAGAGATTTTTGGCGGAATGGCGAAGAAGAGCTAAAATAATGTCTGAAAACATATACAGGAGAAGTTTGTTATAATAACGGAGGAAAAGAAACTGGTAGAATCATGGAGGTATACATGAAGCAAATAAAAGGTATTATCATTTCAATTATTGCAATTCTTTCTATTGTAGTAGCGGTGTATGAAGTACTTGTTCCAGAGGAAACAAGTATCAAAAAAACGAATGCGTATGATCAAGTTCTAGAATTTCCGAAAGAGCGATATCCAGAGACAGGGAAACATATTACGGATGCTATAAAAGAAGGACATTCAGAAGTTTGTACAATTGATCGTGGTGGTGCTGGAGATAGAAGGAAATTATCGTTAGCTCCATATCCATCAAAAAAAGGCTATGATCGTGATGAATGGCCAATGGCGATGTGTAAAGAAGGCGGAAAAGGGGCGCATATTGAATATATAAGTCCAGCGGATAATCGCGGAGCAGGTTCTTGGGTAGGAAATAAGTTAGATAAATATCCAGATGGTACGCGTGTGAAATTTGAAGTGAAGTAGTGTTACATATTTCATAATGAAGGAGAAGGGGAACGATGGAGTTAACAATTTCTTATTCACAATTAATGTTGATGAACTATGACGGTGAACAGCCTTACGTAGACTGGACGGATGAAGATTTTGATAGAGGTTATGCTAAGGCGGATGGAACTGTTATTTTTGAAGCACTTTCTGATTATACTTGTGAAATAAAAGTGACTTGTGGAAAACATATTGAGAAAGAAGAAGTAATTAGAACAGTTACGGTTCCTTTTACAGTTAAAAATGAATGTATCGTTGTAACGAGTATTCTTTCAAATAAATTTCAAATTCCTATTCCAAATGGTGAGTATACAGTTGTATTGCAGGTAATTCCTCTTGAAGAACCAACGGATGATGAGTTATATAAACTACAATACGAATTCTTTTTTGAAAGTAAAGAATAAAAAATGGGTTATCCTAAGGAAGGATAACCCATTTTTGTTATGCATTTGTTTTTAAAAGGGAACGAGCATCTTTTGCTGCTTGCACCATGTGTTCTAAAGCTGGAATAACTTCTTCCGTTTTTCTTGTTTTTAAACCACAGTCAGGATTAATCCAGAAATATTTAGGATCACATACTTGTAAAGAGTGTTCTACGATTTCAAACATTTCATCTTTACTCGGTACACGTGGGCTATGAATATCGTATACCCCTAGACCGATCCCTTTTTCATATGTTGTATGTTTTAATGTATCAATAAATTCTCCGTGACTACGTGATGTTTCGATAGAAATGACATCCGCATCTAATGCACGAATAGCATCTACAATATCTTCGAAGTTACTGTAACACATGTGCGTATGAATTTGCGTTTCATTGGCTACAGAAGATGTTGCTAAAAGGAAGGATTGAACTGCCCATGTAATATATGCATCCCAATCTTTTTCTTTTAGTGGCATTCCTTCACGAAGCGCTGGCTCATCGACTTGGATTACTCTAATTCCAGACGATTCAAGTAATTCAATTTCATGACGAAGTGCTAATGCAATTTGATAGGAAACTTCTTTTCTTGAAATATCATTTCGAACGAATGACCAATTTAAAATAGTGACAGGTCCAGTTAGCATACCTTTTACTACTTTTTCTGTTAAGCTTTGTGCGTATACAGTTTCTTTAATAGTCATTCCATTTATAAAGGCAACATCACCATAAACAACAGGTGGTTTCACGCAACGGGAACCATACGATTGTACCCAACCGTTTTTAGTGAAGGAGAAACCAGCAAGACGTTCACCGAAGTATTCGACCATGTCAGTTCTTTCAAATTCACCATGAACAAGAACATCAAGACCGATTTCTTCTTGGTAACGAATCCATTTTTCTGTTTCTTTTTCAATAAATTGCTCATATTGTTCATTTGAGATAACGCCGTTACGCCATTCTTTTCGCGTTTGACGAACTTCAGTTGTTTGCGGGAAGCTACCGATAGTTGTTGTTGGTAACAACGGTAACTGCAGAGCAACTTGTTGTAATTCGTATCGTTTTTCAAATGGAAGAGGGCGTGAAAAATCTTCTTCTTTTAGTGCTGTTCGTGCTGCTTTGACATCTTCTCGGTTACGTGCAGCAGATGAACGTATTGTATGGTGCGCATTGCGATATGTTTCAAGTTCGTTACTAATGCTTTCTGTACCTTGAGTCAAAGCAGAATGAATAAGAACTAGTTCTTCTAATTTTTGGTTTGCAAATGCTAGCGCATCAAATAGTTCAGTCGATAAGTGAGTTTCTTCGGTTTTATCAATTGGTGAATGCAATAAACTACAAGAAGGCTGAACGATGAAATCTTTTGTTTGGACTTGTTTTTGTAACGTTGTAAATAACGTAAGAATTTCATCAAGGTCCGCTCTCCAAATGTTACGGCCATCTATACAACCGACTGCTAAAGTTTTGTCAGCTGGGAATCCGTATTTCGCAATAGCATTTAAATTACCTTCTTTACCGTGAACGAAATCTAAACCAACACTAGATACAGGGAATGTAATAATTTCTTCATAGTTTTCTTCTACACTATCAAAATATGTTTGTAAAAGAAGATTCGCGTTTGGAACTTCTTTACGAATAGTTTCATAAATTTCTTTCGCATGCTGAATTTCTTCTTTAGTTAAAGAAGCGAAAATCGGTTCATCAACTTGAATGATTTGTGCACCAGCCGCATGTAGTTCTGAAAGTAGTTGTACGTAAGGTGTAATTAACTGTTTTAAAATAGTAGCAAATTGATCTTGTTTATAGCCTTTTGCTAATTTTAAGAAAGTATATGGTCCTAAAATAACAGGCTTTCCATCTACGCCTAATTCTTGTTTTGCCTCTTCGTATAAGCGAAGTGGACGATTATCTTTTAAAGAGATTTGTAATCCCTCTTCATATTCAGGAACAATATAATGATAGTTTGTGTTAAACCATTTAGTCATTTCGGAAGCTACGTGATCTTTAGAGCCACGCGCCATTGCAAAATATACATCAAGGTAAGATGTAAACTCAGAAAAACGTGACGGGATAAAACCTAACATATAAGCAGTATCCAGAACGTGATCATAATATGTAAAATCGCCGACTGGAATGAGTTCAATTCCTTTTTCTTGCTGTACTTTTACGTGTTGAAGGCGAATTTCTTTCATCGTTGTTAAAAATTGTTCTTCATCAATTTTATTGGACCAAAAAGCTTCCAATGTTTTTTTCCATTCTCGTTGTAGTCCGATACGTGGATAACCTAAGTTACTTGTTTGAATTGCCATTTTAAATTCCTCCCTAATTGAAAGTAAGCATTTCCGTTTACTAGGAAATACTTATAACAAAAAGTACAAAGACATAGAAAATAAGCCTTCCTTTTTGTTTTAACACCTCATCATCATCCGTGAATCTATCAGTGTTGTTAAAACAGGCAGGTCTCCTGACTTATGCTTCATATAATTTCTTTCACCTTCCCGTTCTCACAGTGGCACTAACAAAGAAATCTCAGCATTTACAGTGGCGGGACCGTGTTGGAGTTTCACCAAGCTTCCCTTTTAAACACGAAACGAAATTTTCGTGTACCTATTTTCCTTTTGAAAGGAATTTAACAAGCAATATGATATTGAAACAAATTCTAACACAATTTTTGGAATTTTGTCTACTGTTTTAAAATAAGAAAATTCCAAAGGTTTTATTTCTTAATATTCTGAATAATTTAGGTGTTTTTCAGATTAATGATATATAATGGAATGTGAAAATATAGAAAAATTGAGCGAGTAAAGAAGAGGGAACGTCTTCTTTACTCGCTCAATTTTCATCTACATCAAATTTTGAAAGTCGTCCTGCTATGGCATCGTTAAGGAGGGTGCTTAACCATTGTAATTCAACGGTAATATGCTCAATAACACTTTGTAAAATATATAGTTGTGCACGTGGAATTTTTCCTTTACTGCAATCATATATAGTTTGCATTTTATGTAAATATTGAACGGTATCATGTTTCTTTTTTTCTAAAATTGGAACCAATTCTTGATCATCACCAAAATGAGTGAAAGAAAGTGCTGAATAAATTGGTTTATATATTTGGTTTTTTGCTTCGAACTGTTTTAAGAGTAACGTGTGAAATAGTTGTTTACCTTCCTCTGTTATATGAAAGATTGTTTTATCTGGTCTATTCGTATCACGAACAATAGTTGTAATGCGAATTGCACCTTGCTTTTCTAATTGCTCGAAGGCGTAATAAAGTGATCCTTTTGCATATTTAATATAATAATCCATCTGTCTGTCTTTCATTATGTGCTGCACTTCATATGGATGTTTATCTCCTTCGAGTAGCAAGCCGAGAATGACTAATTTCATGCTCATTCTGTCTCAACTCCTGTACATAAAAACTGTATCCCTACTAATTAAAGTTTGATTTTATACATATTATAAACGGCATATCCTTTTTCATAAAGGGATATGCCGTTCCTTTTTTTATACTAACTTACTTGTTTTTGCTTTTGTTTCGCTTTCGGTCCTGTAAATAGGCGTTCATTTCCCATAAGTAAAATACAAATAATACTTAGTACAGCTGGGATCAGTGCCCAGAAGAATGTGTTGGCAATAGATGTAGCGAGAGCTTCTTTAATACCAGTTAATATTTCTGCTGGAATCTTCTCGGTAGCACCTGGTGATAATAAGAAACTTGTGTCTCCACCTTTTGGAGCTAATTTTGCAAGTTCAGGAGGGAACACAGTGTTTAATTTATTAATAAAAATATGATTTTGAATTGTACCGAAAATCGTTACACCAAGAGTCATACCGAGTGAACGGAAGAATGAGTTTGTTGATGTAGCAGAACCACGGTCTCTCATTTCTAATTTATGGATAGAAGACATACTTAAAACTGAGAATGAGAAACCAACCCCAAGTCCAGCGAGAACCATAAATAGCGTTACGAGCATACGAGGTGTGTCCATTGTTAAGGTGCTTAGTAAATAAATACCAAGAACGAAGAAAACGCCAGATACCATCATAATGTTACGATAGCTTGTTCGTGAAGCTAACTGTCCACCTGTTTGACTTCCGATTACAGAGCCGACCATCATTGGTGTTAAAATTAATCCAGCATTTGAGGCTGAACCTCCGAGAACACCTTGAACGAAGATTGGGATATAAACTGTACAGATGATAAAAGCAGCACCATAGAAAAAGGCAACGCCTTGGCTAGCTGCAAATAAAGGTTTTTTAAATAGATGGAAAGAAATGATAGGCTCAGTTGCTTTTCGTTCTACGAAGAAGAAAATAATAAGCATAATAACAACAGTTGCAAATAAACCGATAATTACATTAGAGTCCCATGCATACGTTTTACCACCAAGTTCTAGTGCGAACATTAAGCAAATAATACTAATGACAAGTGTAATAGCACCAGCCCAATCAATTTTTTGTTTTCTAAATTCTAGAGATTCACTGTAGTATTTAGTAATGAAGAAGAAGGAGATAAGCCCTAATGGAATATTAATATAGAAGACCCAATGCCAACTTATATAGTCCGTAATATAGGCACCTAATAAAGGTCCAAATACACTTGATGTCCCGAAAACTGCACCGAATAGCCCTGTCATTTTCCCACGTTTTTCTGGCGGGAATATGTCATACATAATTGTGAAGGCGATAGGCATAAGGGCGCCACCACCAATACCTTGAATTGCTCTATAAATACTTAATTGTTCAATACTAGATGCTGTCCCGCAAAGTGCAGAACCGAATAAGAAAAGAATGAGTCCACCAATATAAAAACGTTTCCGTCCGTACATATCAGAAAGTTTTCCGAAAATAGGCATCCCTGCCATTGTTGCTACCATATATGCCGATGTGACCCAAACAAACTTGTCAAATCCTCCTAAGTCTCCGACAATCGTCGCCATTGCGGTTGCAACAATTGTATTATCCATTGCTGCCATTAAAATACCAAGTAGTAAACCAGCAACAACAAACTTTGTATTGTTGGAGTCTTTTTTTGATAGTTGAGTTTCCAAATATGCCCCTCCTTTAATAATAAGTAAACTATATTAAGTTTTAAATGCAACGCATAAAAATCTAAAGCATAGTTCCTCTTAAATTCTCTTACATAAGTGCACTGACATGCCATAAAGAATATTATAGTCAAATTTGACTAAAAGGCAAACTTTTTCTTTCACCAAAATATCCTTTTGTATGGAAAGAAAAAGAGTGAGCAATACTGAATATTGTTATAAAGTCAATGAAGTAAATTGTAAAAAATATTTCAGTAAGAATACTTCCTGTTAACAGTTGAAAAATGGTTTTTTCTTTATATTGTCGAATAGGATAAAAGGAAGGGAACTATTAAATATCGTTTGTAACAAGCGTTCATCATTTTTGTAGTTTATTGTGTAAAGCGAAAGAATAGAATTGTATGGATGGTACATCTGAAATGAGGTGAATATATATTATGAAAATATGGAAGCGAATTTCGGATCAAGGAAGGGATACAATACCGTTACAGCCGGTATTGTGGATTGATGGCTCAAAAAAGGAAGGCGAACTTCCTAATGTAGCAGTTACATTACAAATCCGTAGTATGTATGAAGAAAAATTTTCATATGAACTAATCTATGATGTAAACGACATACTTATTATGCGAATTGAAGTTGAAAATAAAGGAATTGAAGTGATTTCACGAGTCGTTGTAAGTCATATGATTAGAGATTACTTTTCGTATATTCCGAATTCTCTGCAGGTTAATAAGGGGATGAGCGAGTTTTTATTCCAGCTTGTAAGGTGGAGAATCGATAATTTATTGCCGAACGAGAAGGTGGAACTAAGTTGTAAATTAAAAGCAAATAAAGATAAAGCGGTTAAAACTGCATTGTTTAAGGCTACATACACATTTCAACATAAAGCAGTCTCATATGGCCCCTTGCAAACAAATGAAGTTGTGGTGCGGCAATGATAAAAAGGAACCTGTGCGAAAGGTTCCTTTTTTAATGGAGGTTGTGCTTCTTGAGTATTTTCTTTTGTTCGATTCCTTTTTTTCCTACATAGTTATTTTTATAACCAAAATATAGAATGAATAGAAATGAAATAACATTTACAATAGCGTCGATTTGATCGTTCGTAATAAAGTTTATTCCGAAAGAGGTAAATAGTAGCTTTAATGATAACAAAAAACCAGCTAGTAAACGTATAGCATCTGATAGATTTTCTTTTTGTAGCATATAGGTCACTCCTTTCTATAAACGATATATAGTATATATATGAAATAGAATAAAAAAGGAATACAAGCTCTAGCGGAAATGTACATAGAATATGTACATTTTTTATTTGGTAGAAAAACTTTATTGTTATAGAAACATATATTGGTATAGAAAGGAGAGGAAGTATGAAACATAAAGGGAAGATTAGTGGATTATTACTAGGGAATACTGTTGCTGTTACGGAATGGATTGCGCTTCAGGATGTAATTGCAAAATTAGATTCGCGATCATTTTATACTGTCTTTATTATTTATATTTTGCAACTGTTGCTAAGTTGTTACTTTGGCCATTGGTACGATAAAAGAGAAAACGGACGTATGAATATGGAAGTAGGGGGAATGGCAAGTAATGATTTTGTTGTTGATTTTTTTGAAAAAGTAGCTGCTTTATCTGAACGAGATTCTCGCAATATTACAGTGTACATTCTTTCCGTTAAAGAATGGGAGGGATTAAAGGAAACAGTGCAAGAAAAAAAGTTGGAAGCGTTAGTACAGAGAGTGGAGTCTACTATTGTAAAGACGATTCGAAAAGGTGATGTCGTTACAAAATGGGATGAAAATAAATATGTTATTGTAGCGATTGATAATGGTCATGAAAAATCAACAATAACACGACGATTAATGAAAAATATTGAAAGTGAAATAGAAAGTGGTTTATTAAGTGTGACGCTATTACTTGGGGCTGCTAGTTATCCAGTAGAAGGGAAAACTTTTGAAGAATTGTTAAGAAAGGCACAGAATCAATTGTACCAGTATAGAAATTTGAAAGACAATGAGTAAAACTTTGAGTTGAAGAAATATGATATGAAGAAATTCGGATTGTAACATTTTTTTGACTTTTATTACAAAAACAACTTTTATTGTAATAAAAGTCTTTAAAAATATATGAAATAGGCATATAATTATGATGGATGTGTCAATGCATTTGCACAATGTGTTTCATTTTAAAAGTGTAGAGGAAAACATGCTCTACACTTTTCCTTTTTAGGAAAGGAAAAGAATATTTGTAAGTTGTTGCGAGGTAGTATTTGTACTGTGTAAAATGAACAAAGAGATTATTTGATAGAAAGCGGAAAGGGAATGATAGATGTGAGAGATCGACAATCATCTTTTATCAGGTGAATTATTATAGTTGTTCTTCTAATTATTATGGCTCTGGTGAATTCCATTGTATTTTAAGGTAATACATAGTGTGAGTAGAGAATGAAAAGTGCAAAGTGAAATATACTTAGTAGATGGACATGAAACTGCTACATAATTCAAAGAGAATAACGTGAAAAATAATTTCAAGTAATAAATGTGTACAAGCATGATAAACAATACTGATGATCTTCGTAAAAAAGATGCGAGTGTGAAGTGTATAGAAGGATTATATGATTTTTATAGCTTTTTTACACAAGGATCGTTTATAAGTAGGAGGAAAAGATGTTGAAATATAGTAAATTAGCAATTGTAGCCACATTATCAATGGTTTTATTAGCGGGTTGTTTCGGGCCAAAACCAGAAGAGGAATTATATGTAGCATTTGAAAATGCTGCCAAGCAAGAAAAAACAATGTTTGAAGATGCAAAGAAACTTGAAACTTTAGAAAAAGAGGGACAAGAATTATATAACCAGATTGTTCAAGAAGGAAAAGATAATAATCAAACTGTTAAGGAAAAACTGAACCAAGCAGTGAAAAATACAGATGAACGAGAAAAAGTGCTTAAAAAAGAAAAAGAATCTTTAAATAAGGCGCAAGAAGAAGTGAAATCAGCAGATAAATATGTGAAGAAAATTGAAGATAAGAAATTGAAAGAGCAAGCGGATAAAGTGAAAAGCACATATGAGAAACGACATGATTCATTTAACAAAATGTATGACAGCTATAATAAATCGTTAAAACAAGAAAAAGAATTATATACAATGTTACAAGATAAAGGTACAAAATTAAAAGATATTAGTGAGAAAGTTAAAGTAGTAAATCAATCGTATAAGGATATTGAGTCAGAAAAAGATAAGTTTAATGAATTCACGAAATCTTATAATACAGAAAAAGTTGCATTTTACAAGCAAGCCAATATTAAAATTAAAGAAGAGAAAAAATAAAACAGTTTGGCCAAACATAGGCCAAACTGTTTTATTTTTTTGTATAAGTGCGGCTATACCATGGAACAGGTTCACTTAATTTTTTTTCTTGTTTCAGTGCTTCAGGACCAATATAATCTTGAAGTGTTTTTTTGGAAACTGTTAAAGACAAGGTTGTTTTCGGGTTTCGGTAGGAGGATTCAAGATGACCAAGATGTGGTAGGTTTCGAAAATCTTCTTTCGTAGGAGGGATGTGGAAATAATAATCGCCTAACCGTATAAGAACATCAGATTGTTGTTGGCTAAAACGTGGATTTCTAGAGAAATGTAATCCTTCTTTAATTGCTTTTTTTTCGGCGATTAAACGCTCTAAAGCTGTCTTTTTTAACCAGTATAAATATTTAGGGTTAGTTGCAGCTTTGGCATGACGATTCACAACGAAAATAGATTGAGCTAGTCGATTAATAGGATGTTGGTTTTGTAATTGAGATTGTGGTTGTGAAGGTTTCATATTGAATCTCCTTTCAATTTTTCATTATTATAACATAAATAAAAGAGGTTTTTATTATATGCAAAAAGTGATTGTATACATTTTCAATATTAAAGCAATATTGTTACAAAAAACAACTATTTTGTATAATAGTAATAGAATGTGTTTTGAAATTTGATAATGAAAGAGTGAGAAGTTTGAAAGAACTATTAAAACAACAATATGCCATTATAGATATTGGATCTAATACAATGCGTTTAGTTATTTATGAAAAGCAAAATGGAGGTTTTTATAAAGAAATTGAAAATACGAAAGTGGTTGCTCGGTTAAGAAATTATTTAATCGATGGTGTTTTGAATGAAGAAGGTAAAGAAGTATTGTTACAAACATTATTTCAATTTCAAGAAAGTACAAAATTCCATCAGCTGCATCATGTACTTTGTGTTGCAACGGCAACAATTAGACAGGCTGAGAATCAAGAGGAGATTAAAAAACTTGTTGAAGGACAAACAGACTTTACTCTTAGAGTGTTATCGGAATATGAGGAAGCACGTTACGGCTATTTAGCAGTTATGAATTCTACTTCGTTTTCGGAAGGAATAACAGTAGATATTGGTGGCGGAAGTACGGAAGTTACATATATTAAAAATAGAGAGATTTTAGAGTACCATAGTTTTCCTTTTGGTGCGCTTTCTTTAAAACATCTATTTATTAAAGGTGATATTCCTACTAAAGATGAATTAGAGGAAATTCGAGAGTATTTAGAGTGTCAATTTCGAACGTTACCATGGTTAATTGATAAGAAATTGCCTCTTATTGCAATTGGTGGTAGTGCGAGAAACTTAGCAAAAATCCACCAAAATTTAATAAACTATCCTATAGCGGGAGTACATTTATACAAAATGAAAGAAGAAGATATTGAAAATGTAAAAGGTACATTAGAAAAACAATCGTTTATCGAACTTCAGAAAATGGAAGGATTGGCAAAAGATCGAGCTGATACAATTATTCCAGCGGTTGAAGTATTTCATAAACTTGTAAATATTATAGAAGCAACGGCATTTGTATTAAGCAAAAAAGGATTAAGAGAAGGTGTTTTCTATGAAGAGTTGACGAAAGATTTAGGGATTTCATATTATCCGAATGTAGTTGAAGAAAGCTTACATTTGTTATCACACGAATATGAAATGGATATGGAATTTGTCATTCAACTTATTAAACATGGAAGATTGATTTGTAAACAACTCGAAGAAATGGGACTGATTTCTGTTTCGATAAAAGACTGGGAAGCATTCCATCAAGCAGCGAAAGTATTTAACATTGGAAAATATATAGACGAAGAAGCGAGTCGTTTACACACGTTTTATTTATTGGCGAATAAAACAATTGATGGCATGATGCATAAAGATCGAGTGAGGTTAGCGCTTATTGCATCTTATAAATCAAAAATGCTATTTAAACAACATTTATCTCCATTTGAAGGTTGGTTTGATAAAAGCGAACAAAAAAAAATCCGCCTATTAGGGGCTGTTTTACAATTTTCAGCTGCTTTAAATGTAAGACAAAGATCGCTTGTTGATACGATATCCATAACAGAAAATAAAGAAGGATTAACGTTTAGAATTTTATGTGAGCAATCGGCATTAGCAGAAAAAGTACAAGCTGAAAAACAAAAAAAGCAGCTAGAAAGAGTGTTAAAAACGAATATTAACTTGTCATTTGAATGAAAATGTTAGGTTGTACGGATGTCTTTACAAAAAATTTACACTTTATAATATTGTAATTTGCTAAAATAAAAGTAACTAAATTATAGTAAAAAAGTTTCAAGGGGAAGTGTGAAGAGAATGGAATTGTTGAAGGGGAACATCGTAAATTTAAATGATACAGCATATTATAATAACCGAGAGCTAAGTTGGTTAGCATTTAATGAACGTGTACTACAAGAAGCGCAAGATGAAAATAATCCACTCTTGGAAAGATTAAAGTTTATTAGTATTTTTAGCTCGAATTTAGATGAATTCTTTATGGTACGTGTAGCGGGTTTGAAAGATCAAGTGAGTGCTGGGTTTAATCAACCAGAAAATAAAGCTGGCTTAACACCAAAAAAACAATTAAATAAAATTGCGATAAAAGCCCATGAATTAATGACCGTACAATATGATACGTTTAAAAATTATGTATTGCCAGCGCTTGAATTAGAGGGGATTGAGCGTTTAACATTCCATGATTTGACGAAAGAACAGAGAGAATTTATAGAAGATTATTTTGATGAGCAAATTTTTCCGGTTTTAACGCCTGTAGCTATCGATGCATACCGTCCATTTCCGATGTTATTAAATAAAAGTTTGAACTTAGCTACTCTTTTATATGATGAGAAGCAAGTGGAGGAAGAAAACCGTACGAAGTTAGGAATTGTGCAAGTTCCTTCATTACTTGAACGCTTCATATTTTTACCGAGTGAAGGGCAAAAGCATAAATTTATTTTGTTAGAAGACGTAATTAGTAGTTTTACTCATAAATTATTCACAGGATATAAAGTATCATCTGTTACTCGTTTCCGTATTACACGTAATGCGGATTTAACAATTCATGAAGAGGGTGCGAGGGATTTATTAAAGGTAATTGAAAAAGAGTTGAAAAAGCGTAAGTGGGGAGCTGCTGTACGTTTAGAAGTTGGCAAAGAACACATTGATGAAAGAGTATTAACATTATTATACGAGGTGTTGGAAGTAAAAGATGAAGATGTATATATAATGGATGGACCGTTAGATTTAACATGTTTATTCTCTTTATATAAAAAATTAGCACCATTATATGAACATCTCATTTATCCAGCCCTTATTCCGCAACCACCTCAAGACTTAGGTGATGAGGAAGATGTATTTGAAAAGGCGATTGAGCATGATATTTTATTACATCATCCTTTTGAATCGTTTCAGCCAGTAGTTGATTTTGTCCGTGATGCGGCAGACGATCCGAATGTACTTGCGATTAAACAAACATTATATCGAGTAAGTGGTGATTCTCCGATTATTCAGGCACTAAAAGTAGCAGCTGAAAAAGGAAAACAAGTCACAGTGTTGGTGGAGTTAAAAGCAAGGTTTGATGAAGAGAATAATGTTCATTGGGCTAAAGAATTAGAACAGGCGGGGTGTCACGTTATTTACGGTGTAAGTCACTTGAAAACGCATAGTAAAATTACGCTAGTTGTAAGAAGAAAAAACGGAAAAATCGAAAGATTCGTACATCTTGGAACAGGAAATTATAATGATGCAACAGCAAAGCTATATACCGATTTTGGCTATATTACATCACGAAAAGACTTTGGGGTCGATGCAACAAATTTCTTTAATTATTTAAGTGGTTATACAACGAAACCGCATTTTCACCATTTATCAGTTGCACCATTTGATATAAGAAAGCAATTTATGGATTTAATAGATGAAGAAATTCGTTATCATAGGCAATATGGAAATGGCTATATTATCGCTAAGATGAATTCACTAACGGATAAACCATTAATAAAAAAAATGTATGAAGCATCACAAGCGGGAGTAAAGGTAGAGCTCATCGTTCGAGGAACATGTTGTTTAAGACCTGATATTCCAAATGTAAGTGAAAATATTCGTGTAGTTAGTGTTGTAGGAAGATATCTAGAACATAGCCGTATTTATTATTTCCATCATAATGGAGAGGAGAAAATATATTTATCTTCAGCTGATTGGATGACGCGAAATATGGAGAAACGAGTAGAAATATCCTTCCCAATTCTAGATATTGAAATGAAAGCAAGAATAAAGGCGATTTTACAGCTTACTTTAGCAGATAATGTGAAAACACGCGAACAAAATAAAGACGGTGACTACTATTATGTTATTAATAGTGGTGCAGAGGAGATTGATAGCCAAGTGAAGTTGTTTAAGATGGCGTATCAAAATACAGATGCTGAATAGCAAGAACAAAGTAAAAAACCTCTTATTAATAAGAGGTTTTTTACTTTGTTCTCTACTTATTATACGTTCTCAAAATAGAAGAATGTGTAGAGAGAATAGTTTTTATTGTAAGCATATTAATCGATTGTCTAATAGAGAGAATAGCGTTGGTAGAATTGTTGGCATACATTAATAATAGTATGGTTGTTGACAAGGTCCACCATAACAAGGATAAGGTGCTGGTGGTGGATAAGGTGGATAAAATGGTCTAGGGCCGAAAGCTAATGCTCCGCCGAGCAATCCACCAGCAATTCCAGCTAGAAATGGAACGCCAAAAAACGGAAAGAATCGTGAGTCGCCTACTGGGCCAATAGGTGCTGAACGAATTGGGATTGGTTGATAATATGGATACATGAACAAACCTCCTTTATTGGACTCACTTTTATCATATGGTAAACGAAACGTGGATGAGCGCGTACAAGAAAGGATATGTAAGAAAATAGGCGAATTATTACGAATGTTGTAGGGTGAAGAGTGTAATTTCAGGTTTTGACATAAACCGGAATGGGACACGTGTTCTTCCAAGTCCGCGATTGACATAGAGAGATAAGTCTTGAATGGAATAGAAGCCTTCAATGTAGTGTTTGGCAAGTGATGGGGTAACGATAGCACCTAAAAAAGGGATTTTTACTTGTCCGCCGTGGCTATGACCAGAAAGTTGCAAGTTGATTGGATATGTAGCAATTTGTGGCGCAATATCTGGCTCGTGAACAAGAACAATGTTATAAGTATTTTGCCGCGCTTGTTGTAGTGTTTCCGCTATTTTTGGTTTGCCAAGTAGTATATCATCGAGTCCGAAAATAGAAATTTCACTATTATCCAGTAGACGAATTCGTTTTTCGCTATTTAGTAATAGTTCAAATCCAGATTCACGCATGATGTGATCATAGTATTCAGTTCCATATCCGCCGTGATCATGGTTACCATAAATAGCAAATTTACCGAAGGGTGCTTGTATATTCTTTAAAATGGATGCAACGAAAGGAGTATCAGTATATGTTTGGTAATTATCAATGAGATCACCAGTAAAAAGGACAATATCTGGGTTTGCAGCATTAATCTTAGAAATGATTTGAGATAAATGTTGGAGCGAGAAATAGTATCCGAGATGTAAATCGCTAAATTGAAGAATCTTCATACCATGAAAACTTTTTGGTATGAGCTGTGATTTTAGTGTGTGCTCTGTAAAAGAGATCATATGCGGCTCTATGTATTTAGCGTAATAGTAACCGATACTAGTGGTTATAAATGAATATAGACAAGTGCGTATTCCATTTTTCAAAAAATTTCTTCGTGTAATTTGCTTCATAAAAGTATGAGTATACCTATTTGATTTATATCATGTGTTTTCGTTCCATATACAGGCTACTCAAATCTCCTTTCAGTTTTTTTTAATATATTTAAAATAATAAAGAAGTAGTATAGCTTACGGAAAAATGAATGAAAAGAAGTCTCTTTAAGTTAAAATATCAGAAAAGTTTAAAAATATAAAGATTTCTATCAAATAAAATGATAAAATGAATGTGTATTCATTTTTGGGAGGGATATATATGAAAGAGAAGGTAGTAATTATAACAGGTGGATCGAGTGGAATGGGAAAAGGAATGGCAACTCGTTTTGCAAAAGAAGGGGCACGAGTTGTTATTACAGGGCGTACAAAAGAAAAACTGGAGGAAACAAAGTTAGAGATTGAACAGTTTCCAGGGCAAATATTGCCTGTACAAATGGATGTACGAAATACTGAAGATATTCAGAAAATGATTGAACATATTGATGAAAAGTTCGGACGAATTGATATTTTAATAAATAATGCAGCTGGCAACTTTATTTGTCCAGCAGAAGATTTATCTGTGAATGGCTGGAATTCGGTCATTAATATTGTGTTAAATGGTACATTTTATTGCAGTCAAGCTGTCGGGAAGTATTGGATTGAGAAAGGTATAAAAGGAAATATCATTAATATGGTAGCGACATATGCATGGGATGCAGGTCCAGGAGTTATTCATTCGGCTGCAGCAAAAGCTGGCGTATTAGCAATGACTAAAACGCTTGCTGTTGAGTGGGGACGTAAATATGGAATACGAGTTAACGCTATCGCACCAGGGCCGATTGAACGTACGGGCGGTGCCGATAAATTATGGATTTCAGAAGAAATGGCTAAGCGTACACTACAAAGTGTGCCACTTGGAAGACTAGGTACGCCAGAAGAAATTGCGGGTCTAGCTTATTATATATGTTCAGATGAAGCTGCATACATAAATGGAACATGCATGACAATGGATGGAGGACAACACTTGCATCAATATCCATTTTAAGAGGGATGACCAAATGAATGTTTGATTCATTTTTTTGTGGTAAAATGTGACGGAATTGTGACATGTGAAAGAAAGGTATTTACAAGAGGTCATATATACGGTATATTTAAGACCTCTTTTTTCTTCATAGTAGAATTGCTAATTCCCCTTAGCATTTTACCCCTCTAATCCCTTCAGGAAAACTGAAGGGATTTTTTATTATTTTTCCGTAAATATCGTGTTATAATTTTTGAAAAGTAAAGGGAGGGAAGCACGTTGATAGATGCATTAGATGTAATGAGTAACTTGGATAAAGTCCTTCCTTATTATCAAGCTATTTTTAGTGCTGATGAACATACAGTAATTGGATATGAAGTAGTAGGACGTATTCAAACAGAAGAGGGCATACAAAGTTTAGCTTCGTTCTTTCATGATGATTCTATTCCAAGTGAGTTTCAACTGGAAGCGGATAATATTATAGTAGAAAAAGCTTTAAACCGTTATTTAGAAAGCAATCAAAAATTGTTATTATTTATACATCGAAATGCTAACGTATTAATGAATGACGAAGATGAAAGTTTACTTCAACTTTTATTGATGTATGAAAAACAAGGTTTAAATTTGAACCACATTGTTTTAGAGATAACAGAGCATGAATGTAAAGAAGATATTGAGCAATTTAATCATTTGCTTATGTATTATCGTACATATGGTATTCAGATTTCGATTAATAAAGTTGGAACGGGTACAAGTAATTTAGAACGTATTAGCGTGTTAGCACCTGATATTTTAAAAGTAGATTTAACAAACTTAAGGCAAACTGCACTTATACAATCTTATCAAGATATTTTATATTCCTTATCTTTACTTGCAAGAAGAATTGGTGCAACGTTGTTATATGAAGAAATTGATGCTTTTTATCAACTACAATATGCTTGGAAAAACGGTGGTAGATACTATCAAGGTAATTATTTAAAAGAATGTTTACCTGATTTTATTGAAACGAATGTTTTAAAAGAGAGACTTGGTAATGAATGTCATCAATTTATTCAGCATGAGAAAAAGAAGTTGCAAAAAATTTATCATTTAACAGAGATGTTACGTGATCGAATTGGTGATGTTCTGTCAAAACAAAAAAAGAATGAAGATATAAATGATTGGTTATTACAATTTAGCCAAAGTATATCACAATGTAGTTTTCGCATATTTATTTGCAATGAAGATGGTTTTCAACAATCAGGTAATGTTATGAAAAAAGATGGGGAATGGATTGTGATGCCGGAGTATTATATGAAGAACTGGAGTTGGCGTCCGTATTTTCTTGAGAATATTATGAAAATGCGTTTTGAAAATAAGGCGAGACTTTCAGATTTATATGCCGATATTGAAACTGGTGAAATGGTACGAACATTTTCTTTCCCGATTGATGATGAAAACTTTTTATTTATAGATTTATCTTATGAATATTTATATGAAGAAGATGTTTTATTTTAATGCACGAAGAGATTCGTGCATTTTTTTGTTTGTTTTTATCAGAAATTGGTAATAGTGAAAATGGTGATGAAAATGCTGTCTATCGTTGTAAAGATTTTACGAACGAAACCATCCCTTTCTTTGCATAATCATTGTTACAATGAATACTACAAAGACAAGTTCTTTTAAAAGGAAGGTGAAAAAATGAGGAAATATGGAATATGGCTTGTTCTATTTGTATGTGTTGCCTTTCTAGTTGGTTATAGTGTTACAACTGTGTTAGGAAAAGAGGAATTGAAAGTCGATCGGAAAGACGTGTTTACAACGATACAAAAAGGCTATGAAACCCAATTTTCAATTCGCGGGAAGCATTTGCCGATGAATAAGATGATAGAGACGTTATCACCGTATTTTACAGATAATTTCCTTCAAGTATTTACAGATGAAAATAGTAGAAGTGATAAACAAAGTGGTGAATATTTACTTCCAGCAAAAGAAGCACCGTTTTCTTTTAATTCGGAAACGAAAATGGCGTATGATGAAGAGCATAAAAATTTATATGTATATGAGCGGGCGAAAAGTGGACAATATCAAATTGTAACATTGAAAAGGGATCAAGATAAATGGAAATTAGCAGGGTATCATGAAAGCCAAGAACTTTTAACTGAAATAAAAAGGTTACAACAATTATAAAGTGCAACTTTAATCAGTGGGGGCTTTATATCCCACTGATTATTAGCTTTCATCAATCGGGAGTTTTACTGCCCATAAATAACGAGATAAAAATAGGAATAGGTATTTACCTATTCCTATTCTATATTGAGTAGCTGTTGTAATTTTTCGATTTGAAAACCTGCAACCACTTCACCGTCGATTACAACTGTTGGAGTTGAATAGGAATCATAGTCGTATAAAAGGCGATCGCGAGCAGCAGCGTCTTTTTTTACGTCAAATTCTTCATATGCAACGTTATTATGCTTTAAAAATTCTTTCACAATGACACATGGCGGACAATCAGGTTGTGTGTAAACCTCAATTTTTTTCATTGTAATTCCTCCTTTTTTCTGTTTTTTATTATATTATTCCAGTATGGAAATCGCAATAAAGAAGGAAAAAGATGTTCTTTCTGTGTTTTCCTTTGCATTTCGACAAATTTTTAGTTGAGTTTCTGGCCAATAACCTTTATCCTAGACTGTGGAACATTTTTTCTGTTATGACGGATAGAATGAGTATAGCTGTAAAACCTATTGGTAGGAAGATTAGAGAAAGGAGAGATTTCATGTCTCTACTCCAAGGAATTTTAACACGACTTGTTAGTCTACAAGAACAAGCTGTAAGCGGTGAAGTAGCACAACGCTATTTTGAAGTGAACGGTGAGCGCAAATGTAGCGTGAAATTTTTCGATAAAAGTGAAATGTATGAATTAGAAGTGTATCAACAAGGTGAAAAACCTCAAGTGTATCAATTCGATAATATCGATATGGTTGCAATTGAGATTTACGATATCATTTCTTGATACATATAAAAAAGGTACTGCCTATGGCAGTACCTTTTTTAGTTCTTTTACTTTCCAGTATATATGTATAGGAATTTTTCGTTTTTCCTACAATGGTAATAAAGTAAGACTTTAATCAGTGGAAGTGCTTATTATCGACTGATGATTGGCCTACATCAATCAGGAGTTTTACTGCTCGAAAATAGCGTGATAAAAATAAATAGGAGGTGTGTTATGTGGAACGTTTACCAGTTGTGATCTGTCCTAATTGCCACAATTCTGCAGAGATTATTCATGTATTAACGGCTCAATCGAATCAAAATGTAATTTATACTTGCCAAGTTTGTCATTTTGTAATGCGAAATATTGAGACGAATAAAGGATAGTAAGTTATAATTTTTGTTTTTGTCCCATACAATGAGAATACGAAAAGTCTGTCTAATGGAAAGGACGTGACTATGTGGACGGTTGGCATAAATTCTATAATGTTTCAGAGAGACATTTGAATTTTGATACGGTCTTTAACCGCATTTGTAGTTTCATTGAAAAGGATCCACGAAATTTATATCGATTATCTATTGGGACAGACTCACAGGCACATCAAAAAGATACGAGATTTATTACGGCAATCCATATTCACCGTGTTGGAAAAGGGGCTTGGGGATGTTTACACCATAGGTCAGTAAAAGATAAGCCGGCAACATTACGGGAGAAAATATATTTAGAAACACAGTTTAGTCAAGAAATCGCTTGCCTATTTACTCCTAACCATATACAAACCATATGGGATTTATTGCATCCATATGCTCAAGATGGGGCTGGGTTCATAATGGAAATTCATTTGGACATAGGGAATGATGGTTTAACAAAAGAATTTATTTTAGATATGACAGCGAAAATTCAAGCGATGGGATTAACTGCAAAAATTAAGCCGGATGCTTATGCGGCATTTAGTTATGCAAATCGATATACGAAATAATTTTTATATGGTTACAATTGTTACATGTTTTTATTAAAAACTGAATATTACATCTACTAAATAAGTTGGAAATTTTATATAATGAGAGTAACGATGGGATTATAAGGAGAGGGGTATATGCAAAGGGAATTTGTTTTAACGAAAGAAGAAGAAAGTTTGTTACTAGATATTCTATTTCAACAAAATTATGCGAGTGAAATTTTAGCTGTAGAACTTACAGATATTGAGAATGGTTTGAAACAGACAGATGTGATGCAATATAAAAAAATCACAAGGTTATTTTACAGATTAAAAAATAAAGGGTATTAAGCGCTACCGTAATGGTAGTCTTTTTTTTATGTTGTATGCTAAAATAGCTGTGTAATTGTATTTTTATTGAAATAAAGTTAGGACAAAATAATAATATGAAAACGCTGTCATAAAATAAGAATAGAGTCGATGAATATAAGCAGGAAAAAGAGAAAATGGGGGATGTAACATGATTAGTATTCCGAAAGACGAGTTTCAGCAAATTTTTGTGAAAGATTTAATGATTTCATCAGAAAAAGTAGCACATGTCCAAATTGGGAATGGATTAGAGCATGCTTTACTCGTTCTTGTGAAATCTGGATATTCGGCAATACCTGTTTTAGACCCAATGTATAAATTACATGGGTTGATTAGTACTGCTATGATTTTAGATGGTATGTTAGGGTTAGAGCGCATTGAGTTTGAAAGACTTGATGATATGAAAGTAGAACAAGTGATGAAGGAAGATATTCCGGTTCTTAAGTTAGAAGATTCATTTGCAAAAGCTTTAGAAATGACAATTGATCATCCTTTTATTTGTGCTGTAAATGAAGAAGGGTATTTCGAGGGGATTTTAACACGTAGAGCTATTTTAAAATTATTGAATAAAAAAGTACGGCAGCATAATCGATAGATAATAGGAGGAAAGTGACTTCATAGAAACGGAGAAGTCACTTTTTTTCGTGCATATCAGTTGTGTATGTATTATATTTAAAAAGACATAAAACATAAGGAAAGTTCGAACTGAAAAATTGTATTTTTTGTATAAAAGTATTCAGTTAAATTCAGGATGAAAAGCTTATTGAAATAAGGTGTATGGAAGCTAAGGAAAGAGGGAGAAAGTTGCAAATTGATGATTTTCAAATGATGGTTGTGTTAGCCCAGGAATCAAATATGAGAAAAGCGGCGGAACGTTTATTTGTTTCCCAACCTGCGCTTAGTCAACGATTACAATCTATGGAGAAACAATGGGGAATGAAATTTTTTATTCGTTCACAAAAAGGATTGACAATTACACCTGAAGGGGAAAAAGTCGCAAATTATGCAAAAGAAATGTTACAAAGAGAAGAGAATATTAAGAGCGAACTGGCAGTTTTTAGAACGGAAACATATGGAACGTTAAAAATAGCTGTTGCATCGGTTATTGGTCAATATTGGCTCCCTCCTGTGTTGAAAAAGTTTGTACAAAAGTATCCTTCTGTGAAGATATCGCTGTTTACTGGCTGGAGTAGTGAAGTGCAAAAGCAATTTTATGAGGGCGATGTTCATGTAGCTATATTAAGGGGATCACAGGAATATAAAGGACAAAAGCAACAATTATTTGAAGATGAATTATATTTAGTCGATAAAGAAATAAAAGATATTTCGATGTTAAAAGAAACAAATAGACCATTTATTCAATTTAAAAGTGATTCGACTTATTATGGTCAAATACAAAATTGGTGGTATGGGTTATTTTCTAACCCACCTAAGCGAACAATTGTAGTTGATCAAATTGAGACGTGCAAACAACTTGTTCTAAATGGTATAGGTTATGCGTTATTGCCTTCTACAGTATTAAAAGAAGTGCAGGAAAATATGTATAAAACACCTGTTCAATTAACGAGAGAAACATGGTTGTTAACGAGTGAATCAGCAAGACAATTGAAGCAAGTACAAGCGTTTTTAGAAATTATAGAAGAAATTCAAAGGGAAAAATAAGATTATTGTCTTGCTACTCGCTCTATCGTTTGGTAGAGTAACAATATAAATGGATTTAGGAGGCAACAAGAATGAAAATGATGGACGCTAACGAAATTATTTCGTTTATTCAAAAAAGTGAAAAGAAAACTCCTGTAAAGGTATACATAAAAGGGGATTTAAAAGAAGTAACGTTCCCTGAAACAGTACAAGCATTTGTAAATAAAAAATCTGGTGTAGTATTCGGAGAATGGTCTGAAATTAAGACAATTCTTGATGAAAATAGCAAGCACATTGTTGACTATGTAGTTGAGAACGATCGTCGTAATTCTGCAATCCCAATGCTTGATTTAAAAGGCATTAAAGCTCGTATTGAGCCAGGCGCAATTATTCGTGACCACGTTGAAATTGGTGACAACGCTGTTATCATGATGAATGCAACAATTAACATCGGTGCTGTAATTGGCGAAGGTACTATGATCGACATGAACGCAGTGCTTGGTGGACGTGCAACGGTTGGGAAAAACTGTCACGTAGGTGCAGGTGCTGTACTTGCGGGTGTTATTGAGCCACCTTCTGCAAAACCAGTTATCGTTGAAGACGATGTTGTAATTGGTGCAAATGTAGTTGTTTTAGAGGGCGTTACAGTAGGTAAAGGTGCAGTTGTAGCAGCAGGAGCTGTTGTAACAGAAGATGTGCCTCCATATACAGTTGTTGCGGGAACTCCAGCACGTGTAATTAAAGAAATTGATGAGAAGACAAAAGCGAAAACTGAAATCAAACAAGAGCTTCGTCAATTAAACCCAGAGAAATAAAAAACAAAAAGCGTAAGAGCATAAATAGGCTCTTGCGCTTTTTATAGATAGAGGTGCAAAAATGACAGTAAGCAAATTTGTCCAAGTTCGTAGAGATTTACACAAAATCCCGGAAATTGGATTTAAAGAGTGGAAAACACAACAGTACATTTTAGAGTATATAGAAACACTTCCTAACGAATATTTGGAAGTGAGAACATGGAAAACAGGTGTAATTGTTAAAGTAAATGGGAAAAGCCCAGAGAAAATAATAGGTTTTCGTGCAGATATAGATGGTTTGCCAATAACAGAGGAAACCGGATACGAATTTGCTTCTGTACATAAAGGAATGATGCATGCATGTGGACATGATTTGCATACAACAATTGGTCTAGGCCTCCTAACAGCAGCTGTGAGTGAAAGAATAGATGATGACCTTGTGTTTCTATTCCAGCCGGCAGAAGAAGGTCCAGGTGGCGCTCTTCCTATGTTAGAAAGTGAAGAGCTAAAAGGATGGAAGCCTAATATAATTCTTGGTCTTCATATTGCACCAGAATACGCTGTAGGAACAATTGCGACAAAAGAAGGTCTGTTATTTGCGAATACATCAGAATTATATGTTGATTTAAAAGGAAAAGGTGGACATGCGGCTTATCCACATACTGCGAATGATATGATTGTTGCAGCCAGCCACCTTGTTACACAACTTCAATCCGTTATTAGTCGTAATGTGAATCCTCTTGACAGTGCGGTAATTACAATTGGAAAAATAACAGGTGGTACAGTTCAAAATATTATCGCAGAAAAATCTCGTTTAGAAGGAACGATTCGAACATTATCAGTGGAATCAATGAAGCGTGTGAAAAGCAGAATTGAGGCAATTGTTGCAGGTATCGAAGCTTCTTTCCAGTGTGAGGCGATTATAGATTACGGAGCAATGTATCATCAAGTATATAACCACGAAGAGTTAACGAGAGAGTTTATGCAATTTGTACATAAACAAACTGATATGAATGTTATTACATGTACTGAGGCAATGACAGGTGAAGATTTTGGTTATATGCTTCGAGAAATCCCTGGATTTATGTTTTGGCTTGGAGTAAATTCAGAATATGGTTTACATCATGCGAAATTAAAACCAGACGAAGAAGTGATTGAAAAGGCAATTACATTTTTAAGCCAATATGTAAAGTGGAAAGGAAATAGAAAATAAAACTTCCGCTTTCTTGAAGGTTCCAAAAAACTTTTTGTTCTGAGGTGTAAGTAACGCTCGTATAGATTGATTTTAGACATTTACATACAAATGAAAGAATTAAAGTTAATTGTACTGTTTTAATAATGAGCAGGGGGTTTTAGCCACTGCTCATTATTAATTATTTGACTAACTTATATATGTTTACTTTTAGTATGAAAAGTGTGTAAAATCAATGTGAAACATAGAAAAAAGGGTGGGGAATTACGTGCAAATTAGCAGTGCGATTTTATGTTTTGTCTTATATGCGTATGTTATTATTGCGGCGGTTTATTTTGGAATAAGTTTTTATGCCTATCGTCTAGTAGATAATAATGAATATGACGAAACATACAAATGGGTGAAGAGGTATTTATCACCTGTACTAGAAATTATGAATGGGTTTGTGCTCTTTTTATTTATTGGATTAATTGCTTTCTCAACGAGTTTAGTAGGGAATAAAACTACATTATTTGTACTAGGTATCATTATTTTTATGCTGCTAGGTATACGAATTGGTAATACGGTCTTTTGGAATGAAAGAAAAGTAGATGGTTGGACGGGAATGTTAATCCCGTGTATGCTAGCTGCAATCGTGACAAATATAGAGCATGAATATTATCAATTACACTTTTGGCTTATTATCGTTTTAACGATTCTTTCTGTTTTGTATATAAGTACAGTAGTACTAACATACATTGCATATGAAAAAGGAGATGTTCAAGGTACCCGCTTCTTTAGAGGGCGAGCACTATTCTGGAGTGTGCCAACAATGGCGGTTATCGGGATTATTGCGATATTAGTGAATGGATACCAATTTTCTAATTGGCAACTGTTGTTAGAAAATTGGTGGATTTTCATCGTTTCATTTATTGCTTTTTTAGGCGCAACGCATTATTTATTCCATCAACATCATTACATATGGGCGCTTGTATTTGCTTTTACGCAGCTTCTATTTGCTTTTTTCGGCCAAGAAACGTTATTGTTCGTTTTTGAAACATTTAGTTCGTTTGGAAATATATTTGTATTTGGTATGTTACTTGTTGGTATCGCCTTTTATTTACAACAATATTTTTATATACAGAAACAAAAATAAGTATGATTTACACGTTTTTGTGACGTATATAAAGTATGTTACAATGAAAATACATAGTACTTGAAGTTATTGGAGGAATTCCTGTGAGTGAGAAAGAAAAAGAATTTGCTGTCATCGGGCTTGGGCGTTTCGGTGGAAGTATTTGCCGAGAACTAGCTCAATTAGGTATGGAAGTAATGGCAATTGATTCAGATGAGGATAAAATTAATGAGTTTGCAAATATAGCTTCACATGCTGTAATTGCAGATTCAACAGATGAGATGGTATTGAAAAGTCTCGGCATTCGTAATTTTGATCATGTAGTCGTTGCTATTGGAGATAATTTAAATTCAAGTATTTTAACAACGTTAATTTTGAAAGAGTTAGGTGTAAAAAATATTACTGTAAAAGCTCAAAATGACTATCATGAAAAAGTATTAAGTAAGATAGGTGCAGATCACATTGTACATCCAGAGCGTGATATGGGAAAACGGATTGCTAATAATATTGCATCAAGTAATGTATTAGACTATCTTGAGCTTTCAGATGAGCATAGTATTGTAGAGATTATTGCAAATAAAAAAATTGATGGGCACTCTTTAATTGAATTAGATATTCGTGCGAAGTTTGGATTGAATATTGTAGCAATTAAACGTGGTAAAGAAGTTATCGTCTCTCCTCGAGCTACGGAAAATATTCAAGCGGGGGATATATTAATTGTAATTGGTCATGATGACGAAGTAGATCGTTTTAAACACTTTTTAAGATAAGAGAAAAGGACAATGCCATGAAGGCATTGTCCTCAGGCTGTGGAGAAAGTCTTCTCCACAGCCTGTTTATGTGTCTGAACCTCTTTTTATGTGTCAACACTGATAAAAAA
>NZ_JAEHBO010000169.1:0-2528 GCF_016483575.1 Bacillus cereus group sp. N12 | reverse complement strand
CAACAAGAGCATGCAATTACATATTTCGTCATTGAAAATGATGACAAACTACAATGCATCCTCGCTTGTGGAAAAACAGTAACGCTCGATATGAATGCTCTTTTAAAAGATGAACTTCCTGCAATTGAAGGAAAAGGTGGCGGAAATAAAAAGAGCGCTCGCGGTGGTGGGAAAGCGATTATGAGCGGTGATGAGTTTTTACATCAGCTTATTTCTTCTTTACAATCTGCAGTGTAAAACATTTCTTAAGGAGATGTCGTCTAGCGAAATTTCAAACTAGGGACATCTCCTTATTTTTTGCTTCATACATAGTAATACGATAAATGAAATTTCAGGAACGACATTTTGACTTTATCAATCATAACTTACCATATATCGACGATTCGACAAGAAATATCGATTTACCGAAAAAAGCAATATTCAAAGTAGTTTATATTTACAAGCCAATATTTTGTTTTAAACCTTGGTAACTTCCTGCATTCAGAAATTTTTCAGATGCAAGTTTAGTAAATTTCTCAGAGAAACCATAACTACTTAATTCTTCTATTCGCACCATTTGTACATCCTGAATTGGATTATGATCAAACTCGTTAGAAGGTAAAGTGATTTCACCTTCCATCCTTTCAAGCAGAAATGTAATATGTAATAAAGACGGGAGAGCATCTGGTTTATCACAAACATACAATAAATTCTTAACCTTAACATCTAATCCCGTTTCTTCTTTCATTTCTCGAATCATCGCTTCTTCTAACGTTTCACCATTCTCTACCCTTCCCCCAGGTAAAGACCAATCCCGATTAGCAACTTTTTGCTTTACTAGCAATACCTTTTCGCTTTCAATTAAAATTCCAGTAACACGAACTTGCATTACATTTTCCATATGTAATCTCCTCTTCCTATTACATTTACAAATTAATCCTTCCACAAAAAGAACGTACGTTTTATAATTAAAGAAAATTATGGAAGAAAGAAGTTGTTACATTCATGCGTCCACCTTTAACAAAGTCTATATCTCTTGAAGATTTCCAAAACTATTATTGGTTGAAAGCTGAACTACAAATATTTTGTCGTGAGTATGATTTACCAGCTAGTGGCTCTAAGATCGAAATAAGCGGTCGTATCTCACATTATTTAACTACAGGTAAAGTATTAAAAAACAGTTCTCATCAAAAGGTGAGTAAAGCTTCCCTATCCAATAAAGATCTTTCCCTGCAAACGATTATCACTGAAAATCATCGATGTAGCGAAGATGTACGTGCTTTTTTTAAAGAAAAAATTGGAGAAAACTTCCGCTTTACAGTAGCTCTTCAAAAGTTTTTTAAAGAAAATATCGGAAAAACATATGAAGACGCTATAACGTTTTGGTATGAGGAAAACGAACGTAAAAAAGACCCTACGTATAAAACAACTATTGGTACACAGTTTGAATACAATCGTTTTACTCGCGATTTTTTTGAAGATCCAAATAACAAAGGAAAATCAAAAGCTGACGTTATCGCTGCTTGGAACGAAATAAAAGTAAAACCTGGTAGCAATGCCTATATTCCTCAAAAAGTAGAAAACTAGTTATCTTGCTAGTCTTCTACTTTCTCAAATAATAGAGCAAGTCCTATTCCGCCCCCAATTCCTAATGTCGCCATTCCATATTTCATAGAATCTCTTTTTGCCTGATAAAACAAACGTGTCACAAGCATAGCGCCAGATGCACCGTACGGATGCCCGAGCGCAATTGCACCACCATTCACATTGAGCTTCTCATATGGAATTTGTAATTCCTTTGCACAAGCAACAATTTTCGAAGCGAACGCTTCATTCATCTCAATACAATCAATATCTTCTATTGCTAAATTCATTTCTCTAAGTAGTTTTTGCACAGCAAATATCGGACCAGTTCCCGGGAGGTTTGGATCCACTCCAACTACAGCACTGCGAACGAAACGAAGAACTGGCTTATATCCTAATTTTCGAGCTTGCCCCTCTTCCATTACAAGTACAGCACACGCCCCATCATTTACACCACACGAATTCCCTGCCGTCACCGTTCCATTTTGTAAAAATGCAGGTTTTGTTCTCTTAATCATTCTTTCATACTGCATTTCTCGCTTTATTACTTCATCTAGTAATCCATTAAGTGACAATACTTCATCTTGTATATATCCATTTTCTAATGCTTGTAGCGTCCGCTTATTACTTAAGCAAGCGTACTCATCTTGCATTTCTCTCGTTATGTTATAACGCTCTGCAACAAATTCAGCCGCTACTCCCATATCAGGATCACCTATTGTTTCAGGTGAAAATCGCGCTCTATTTTGAAAAGGTGACGTACTTGTACTCTCTACTCCCCCGGCGATATAGCACTTACCTGCCCCACCTTGAATGAGATGACACGCGGTACGAATCGCTTCTAAACCAGCACCACATTGCCGATCAATCGTTACACCAGGAATATGATAACTAAGTCCTGCTTCTAAAACAGATAATCTTGCAATATTACCCCCTGGTCCAACAACATTCCCTAATATAACATC
>NZ_JAEHBO010000168.1:0-2641 GCF_016483575.1 Bacillus cereus group sp. N12 | reverse complement strand
ATTACTTCTTACTTGAAACTATATAGCCTTATCACGGCTATTACTTCTTACTTGAAACTGCATAGCCTTATCATGGCTATTATAAGCTCTTATTTGAAACTATATAGCTTTATCGGGGCTATAGGCCCTTATTTGAAACTATATAGCTTTATCGGGGCTATAGCCCTTATTTGAAACTATATAGCTTTATCGGGGCTATAGGCCCTTATTTGAAACTGCATAGCCTTATCGCGACTATTACTTCTTACTTGAAACTATATAGCCTTATCACGGCTATTACTTCTTACTTGAAACTGCATAGCCTTATCATGGCCATAGGCTCTTATTTGAAACTACATAGCCTTATCATGGCTATAATCTCTTATTTGAAACTATATAGCTTTATCGGGGCTATAATCTCTTATTTGAAACTATATAGCGTTATCATGGCTATAAGATCTTATTTGAAACTATATAGCGTTATCATGGCTATAATCTCTTATTTGAAACTATATAGCCTTATCGCGGCTATTACTTCTTACTTGAAACTATGTAGCCTTATCACGGCTATTACTTCTTACTTAAAACTATGTAGCCTTATCATGGCTATTACTTCTTACTTATAATAATGAATAGCTATATTGTGGTTATAATTTCGTAATTTATGAAACGTTATAGCTATATGATGGCTACAACTTTAAAAAAATGAAACGAGAATATCCTGAAAATCATTCGACTAAAAAAAATTTCATTCTATGTGATTTACTAATAAACGTTGATATAAAGCCATTTCATTAAATATGAAAGAAAACGCAATAAATTATTATAGCTATATGATGGCTACAACTTTAACTTTAAAACTTCAAACAAATCTATATATACCAAGGGTTACAGCCGCTTTCAATAAAATATAACTTGTTTTAAAAACATGAAACGTTATAGCTATATGACGGCAGGAAACATGAAACGAAATGAAACGTTTATAGCGGTATGATGGCTACAACTTTTCATTTAAAAACAGTTATAACTCCCTATATATCAGTATTTATACGAAATTTATAGAAATTTCTTAGTCAATCCAAAACATGAAACGTTATAGCTATATGATGGCTACAACTTTAAAACGAAATTAGCGTAAAACCCTATAAAATCAATGGTTTAGTAAGATTCACCCCACAACATACTACGTTTCATATTCAAAAAACTTCATAGCCCTATGGTGGTAATAAACTTTTTTTTATGAAACGTCAAATCCCTTGTCCCCCAAGGGATTGAGGCACGTTTCATTTTTTTATTTTTCCTCTTAAAGGGACAGATTTCACCAGCATTCGATTTGATATAATCAAAAATGAAATTCTATATCTAATTGTGGGGAAAACTGCAACTTAACATAAAAGGAGGTGAAAAAGATGGCAAAACCTTTCGTTATAAAGAACAAGCGTAGTTTGAATGGTGAAACAACAACACCGGTAATTGTAACAATTAAATCGTGGCAAAAGTTAGTAGAAGCTTTGGAAGGTAAGTATTACAGTTTTAAAGATACTTATCTAGAAGACATTGTGAATTCAATGTCCTATGAAGAACGAATAGCTGATGAAGAGGGATTTGTTGAACAAGCAAAGCCATCTTTTTCACTGAAAATGAAAAAGATTGTAGATAAAGTAAGTGGATTTGATAAAAATGAGGGCAGAAAACATAAGCTATATGGTATTACAAATGCTGATTTAGAAGTATTTCTATTTCTTCATAAAAAATGTAATACATATGGTGAGCTTTCACATGTATCAATCCATATGCTTTGGGAAGATTATAAAAATTATAAAGAAGCATTTGCACATATTCACCACTCACAATTTTATGTGGCTTTGAAGAAGTTAAGTTTCCATAACATCATTACAATCGAAAATGAGTACAGTGGTAAATATAAAATTACCTTAACTGATTTCATGAATAAAGAAACGAATAAAGCAAACGCATATACATTTATTAGCCCGATAGTATTTACCAAAGAATTCTTTGAGTTATCCATTGCAGCTAAGAAACTATTCATGGATGTAGCAATGCAGCAGAAACGCGAAACTACCCTGAAACGTTCTTTATTCAAAGTTGATGAACAAGGAAACTCAACTCACTTTGGCGGTATGTATCGTTACTTACATAAGAAATACCCACATCAGATTCGTGCTGTGCTTGAGGAACTAGAAACAAAGCTATCTGGTACTGGATCTCCTTTATTTAAAATTTGCAAGTTAGAAAAAGGGAAGAAGAATAAAAAGCAATACACAACATTGCATTTATCTGTACATCCTGATTTCTTATGCGCAAAAGAAGAAGGAGCAGAATACCGTGATCCTTTTACACCAAGAGATACATATAAGCGTAAAGTTAAATTCATTGAAAATCTGTTAGTGGAAATGAATATTGCTGAATTTGCAAAGGATATGAACCAATTCATTAACGTTTTAAAACACTCTTGTCATCGTCAAATTCGCCAAGTAGTTCGTGGCTTACGAGAAATGATTGATCGACAAGAAGGATATCCTAAAAAGCTTGTTTATACACTAAGTAAATTATTAAAGCAATCTTCTCAATATCGTGTATTAGACACAGCTGCTAAAACTGGTATTTATCCTTTAATTACACACAATGTACCTAAACATGA
>NZ_JAEHBO010000167.1:0-2873 GCF_016483575.1 Bacillus cereus group sp. N12 | reverse complement strand
GATGCTTTAGCATCCGGGGCATTGTCGCTTGTGACATTTTTACTTGCGACTCCATTTCAAGTTGCATATATTATACCAAGCACGAAGGAAAGTGTGATTGTAGATGGAGCAATCCCAGCGGCGTTAATGGGAAGCCAAGGTTTATTTGTAGCGATGATTATTGCAATTATATCTACTGAAATATACCGATTTATTGTACAGAAAAAAATGATTATAAAGATGCCTGAGACAGTTCCACCTGCAGTAACACGTTCATTTGCTGCTCTTATTCCAGGATTTATTGTTGTGACAGTTGTTTGGATCATTAGATTGATTTTTGAACATACAACTTTCGGAAGTATTCATAATGTTGTAGGGAAGCTGCTGCAAGAGCCACTTAGTGTACTTGGTGCTAGTCTTTGGGGCGCAGTAATTGCAGTTATTATTGTCCATGTTCTTTGGGCGTGCGGAATTCATGGTGCTGCAATTGTTGGTGGTGTAATGAGCCCGATTTGGTTATCGTTAATGGATCAAAATCGCGTAGCGTTTCAGGCTAGTCAAGATGTACCGAATACAATTACGGCACAGTTCTTTGACTTGTGGATTTACATGGGTGGTTCTGGTGCAACACTTGCTTTAGTTGTAGGAATGTTATTGTTTGCACGAAGTCAGCAATTAAAAAGTATTGGTCGATTGTCCATTGCACCTGGTATTTTTAATATTAATGAAATGGTGACGTTCGGCATGCCGATTGTAATGAATCCACTTTTACTTATTCCATTTATATTAGTTCCAGTTGTATTAACGCTTGTTTCTTACTTTGCGATGGAATGGGGATTAGTTGCTCGTCCGAGCGGAGCGGCTGTACCTTGGACGACACCTATTCTTTTTAGTGGATATTTAGGATCGGGTGGGAAAATTTCAGGTGTTATTTTGCAACTTGTTAACTTTGCACTAGCATTCTTTATTTATTTACCGTTCTTAAAAATATGGGATAAACAAAAATTAGCTGAAGAAAAGGGGGAGTAAAGAACTAAAATGGATACGATAGAGACGAAAGCTTTTCATCTAATCTTGCATGGGGGAAATGCAAGAAGTTGTTCAATGGAAGCAATTGATTGCGCGAAGCGTGGGGCGTTTACAGAAGCTGAAGCTAAATTACAAGAGGCACTAGAAGAATTAAAAGAGGCACATCGTGTACAAACGGAGCTTATACAAAAAGAGGCTGGTGGGGAAAAGACAGAGGTTACCTTACTGATGGTGCACGCACAAGATCATTTAATGAATGCGATTACAGTAAAGGAATTAGCGAGTGAATTTGTAGAGTTATATAGGAAGATGTCAGTGAATGAATGAACCTTGCGTATGCAAGGTTTTTTTATGTATTTGCCCGCACCATCAGTGGGGTGTTCATCCCACTGATGGTAGTTGCAATCCTCCTTTTTACGGATGAGTAAGAGAAATAGTTAATCGATAGTAACAATTTCTCCTATACCACGAATCAATTTTTTTATTTGTATCTGCTCCGGTTTTAATATATTTACGATATAATCAATCGCCATTTGTGGTTCAACAGTTGTACCGCATGTATAGCAATCAATTGCTGCAAAGTTTTTTTCTGGATAAGTGTGAATAGAAAGATGGCTTTCTGATAGTAACACTAATACTGTAACGCCATAAGGATGGAATTCTTTTGTACTTACATTTAAAACATGTGCGCCAGAATGGTCGGCAGCGACAACTAAATGGCGTTCTAAAAAGTGAATATCATCTAAGAGGGAAAAATCCACTCCCCACAAATCTACTATTATATGCTTACCGAAAGTAGAATATTCCATAGGTTAGCACTCCTTACTATAATATCGTCAAAACTCCATTTCCTTTTTGTAACATTGATGTAGGATAAGATTGGATTCTGAGTTTAGAAGAGCGAGATTACGGTGATCTAAATGTTCTTCTTTAAATTGAAATAAAGGAAAAAGAAGAGAAGGTAATGTTCGAGGAGTTGGTACTACGTATAATTGCTCAATTTGATCGAGTACATAGGCAGAATTAGCTGCAATATGAAATCCCCAGTCAGTTCCGAAAGAAGGAACAATTATATGATAGCTTTTTACAATTAAGCCGGCATTTTCAATTGTATTACCGATACTCCAATATACAAGAGGTGCATCAGCAGGTGAATTAGATTGGCAGACGAAAGCACCATCTTCTGTTAAGAATGTAGCTATACGAGCAAAAAGTTCGCTTGTATATAAAGTACTTAATAACTCTGTCGCTGGATCAGGGAAATCAATGATGATTACATCGTATAAAGAGGAAGGAGAATTCAAAAACTCTTTTGCATCGCATACGTGTGCATTCACACGATTATCAAAAAATGCGCTTTTGTTCAAAGCAACTAATTCAGGAACGTTACGCGCCATATTAATCATTGCCTCGTCTAGGTCAACAAGGTCTACATGTAATACTGTTTCATATTTCAATACCTCTCGTAAGGCAAGACCATCGCCACCGCCTAATATGAGAACACGTTTTGGATCAATTACCTTTGACATAATTGGATGCACAAGTGCTTCATGATAAATTTGCTCATCAACGGAACTAAATTGTAGTTGTTTGTCCAAATAGAGGCGAACATCGCTGACTTGTACTAAATTAATATTTTGATAATCACTTTTTTCTTCAAATAAATTTGTGTGTTCCCCAGCTTGTATTTCTTTTAGAGAAATTTCATCCCATATATCTAAGCTGTGCGAGTTTGTTTCTATTATAGGTTCTAATTGTGTTTGCTTATTGTGTTCGTCCTGTTTATCTTGTTCGTCCTGTTTATCTTGTTCGTCCTGTTTATCTTGTTCGTCCTGTTTATCTTGTTCGTCCTGTTTATCTTGTTC